>DATHTZ010000573.1:0-3493 GCA_035462675.1 Nitrospiraceae bacterium
GGGTCAGATGACTTGAAAGGGATCACGGGTGTTGGCGGCAACCAATTCACCGCAGGCAGTACAGTGATAGTTGTCCGTCAAATAATCATTGTTGTTGTGTTCCAATTCCAGGTGCAGATGCCTACAAGGTGGATTGTCCCCCTCTGCCCACTTCTCGCGTAACGCAGCAGCTTGGGCTTTCGTCATGATATTCACCTCCATTGTCCGATATCGTTGTTCAACCAATCATCATCTACCGATTGGTCAACGAGATCAACTGGAGATTGTCCTTCCCCACTTACATTCTTGGCTGTGTGTTGAATATTGTACACCATTCGTTCCGGAAAGAATTCAGCCCGTTCTGAGCCTCCACTTCTTAGCAGGGTATTGATAAAGTGCTTGAACGCTCCGGGACCATGAGGGACTGGCCGGACAAAGACTCGTTCAGAATCGGTCGCAGGCTGTTCAGAAAGGCCAGACTTCCCACCTGCCCAACCCTGGCGGCTACTTCACCCGTCCACCCTGAGACTGCCAAGATCGACGCTTCGCCCAGGGACGCGCCTTTTCCCTAACAAGGCCGCAGCAAGCGAAGAGACGAATCGTATTATGTGCCGTACGTTGAGCCTCTCTCGTACGGCGGCAAACCGTTTGCGATACCACCAGCTTGCAGATCAGGGTACTTCCGCTTGGGCCGTCCGATAATGAGGCGGGGATGGGAGGACATCCACATTGTCCTGTGCTCCGGAACGCGCGCGATAAGAAGGAGGGGAAAGGAGCGGCCAGGTGCCCTTCTTGCTCGCAGAACGCGCACGATAAGAATGTGCTCGTTCGATGCGCGCAGTAAAGGGCAGCTTCGGCCATTCCCGTTAGCGAGGGTAGAGCAGAGGAGGGGATGGGGTCTGATGATTTTCTGTGCTCGCGCAACGCGCGGCTTCTGAAGGATGGGAGAGGAGCAGCCGGACTATCTTTTTTTGTTTGCCGATCCCCCACGATCAGAATGTGCATCCCTTGATGCGGACAGTGAAGGAAAGTTTGGCTGCTTCCGATAGGGCAAGGTGGGGAAAATCGGAAGGTCCTCGCCCGAGCTAATGGCGCGCCTCGGCGTGCCAGTGGGTGAGTGGGTGAGAACGGAGGACTTTTTGAATGCCCTGCCGGGAAGTAGCCGAGGGTGTGGGGTCTTACGGAAAATCCGTTGCTCGGCTGTGAGATAACATATGATAGTCCCCGTTTGTGGTGTGAAGCGTCTTTTTCTCTGGAGAGTTGACGGGTTTGCTGGCGTGCGGTATTCTGATGACCAGAATTCTGGTCATGGAATGTTGTGAGGTGCGAGATGGCGAAAACGTTGCCATTGTCCGAAGTGAAGACGCGGTTGCCGGAGCTAGTCACTGGCGTGCAAGAGCGTGAGGAGGAGGTCGTGGTGACGAAGAATGGACGGCCTGCCGCCGTTCTGATCAATGTCGATGAGTATATGCGGCTGAAAGAGACGCTGGACGTGCTGAGCGATCCTGTCTTGATGAAACAGATCGGCCGAAGTACGTTATTCTATGGGACCGGCAGAAAGGGCCTCACCTTTGAGGATGTGTTTGGTGAGCCGTTTACCCCCGTGAAGAAGCGCCGCACTGCGTGACTCCTTTCCGTCCCGATATCCCTCCGCATGTGGCTGAGGTGATCCGCTCTCTCCATCCTGACCTGAAACGTTCCATCAAGGCGGCTGTTCGTGGCATTGCGACTGACCCAGAGTGTGGGGAGCCGCTCCTGCGTGAACTCGAGGGCTTGTGGAAATATCGTGTCCGCCGCTTTCGGATCGTGTATGCCATTGATCGCAAGAGGCGCGTGATTCGGCTGATGGCCGTCGGCCATCGCAGGCATGTGTATGAGGAACTTACTGTTCGCCTGGCGCGAAAGGCATAATTGAATTGTGCCAGGCCCCGTTTCGCGGCGCGCTACCTCCACCGCTGAAGTTCACCCTCAGAATTTGAGCGCAACAATCGGATAGTGCCTCGGGCTGTTCAAGCGGTATGATGGCCCAACAACGAGGGAAGGGCTTATGTCGTCAGTCAATGCAGACCATGCGTGGGAGGCCGTGCTGAACCGCGATCGTCGTCGCGATGGGAAGTTTGTCTACGCGGTGTCCTCCACGAGAGTGTATTGCCGCCCCTCTTGTCCCTCTCGCCGTCCGACTCGCAACCATGTGACGTTTTTCGATTCGCCGCAGCTGGCGGAGTCGGCGGGATATCGCGCCTGCCTGCGCTGCCGGCCTCAGTCGGTCGTTGGCTCCAAGGCAGAAGAGCTGGTTGAACGAGCGCGACGCTATCTGGATGACCATGCGGATGAGACAATTACGCTTCGACGGCTGGCTGCTCACGTCGGGCTCAGTCCGTTTCATCTGCAACGGACCTTCGTGAAAAAGGTCGGGCTTTCCCCGAAGAGGTACCAAGACGCCGAGAGAATGGCGCGGTTTACCGCGTCATTGAAACGAGGCGAGACTGTGACGCATGCGACCTACGATGCAGGGTTCGGCTCCAGCAGCCGTCTGTATGCACGCGTGCATACAGACCTTGGCATGACGCCTTCTGCGTTTCGGTCCGGCGGGAGGGGAGTCACGTTTCGTTATATCACCGTGCCGACGGCTGTCGGTCGTATGCTGGTGGCGGCCACAGAACGGGGAATTGCGGTTGTGAGCCTTGGAGATACCGAGGCGGCGCTGGTTACATCGCTTCGCAGCGACTATCCGAAGGCGGCGCTTCGTCGCGACAGAAATGGACTATTGAAGTACGTCTGTCTCTTGCGCAAGTTCCTCAACGGGAGTGCAGCCGTGGATCATCTCCCGTTGGACGTGAAGGCGACGGCGTTTCAACGCAAGGTTTGGCAGGCGCTGCAACAGATTCCTCGCGGACAGACCAGGTCCTATCAAGAGGTCGCTCGAGTGATCGGACAACCGGCGGCAGCTCGCGCTGTGGCTAGGGCCTGTGCCGGCAATCCCGTCGCAGTCGCCATCCCATGTCATCGAGTCGTTCGAGGTAATGGACAGCTTGCAGGCTATCGCTGGGGCCTGGAGCGGAAGCAACGGCTTCTTGAGCTGGAGCGAACGTGAACCGGAACGCAGGGGGCCAGCCACCCTGTTTCGGCTCGCGACTGTTACAATGGCGTGTTCGTGACCGCGACCGTCCCGGCGCTCAATGAAATAGCGGCGTAATCCATAAGTATACGTCGAGCGTGAGCCGCAAACCATTGGTTGGTCCTTAGTCTTCCCGGACCAACTTTATCCTTGTTCTCTGCCGCGACCTTTGCATCTTTCCCCATTGAGTTCCAGTATTGCAACGTTTAAACCGATAAGTATCGAGGTAAAGTAAGAGGGCATTATTTTCCTTCGACGAATACCCGCAGTTTCCGGTCATCGTAGCTGAAGTGGCTACTTCGGCGGAGTAGGTGCTGCGGTGAGCTTCATTTGGAGTTTAGGGGTGAGGGAAGTTAACCGCGGTGATAGATTTTGCGGGTGTATTTCATGCGGCTC
>DATHTZ010000574.1:0-3563 GCA_035462675.1 Nitrospiraceae bacterium
CGTGCAATCGTCAGCAGCGGCCTGATCCCGAGTGCGTCTTCAGCCCACCCTTCTCCAACCGATCCTACGGCCAGGAACAGAATGGTGATGACCCAGATAGCACTCAAGGGATGAGATCACTCCGTTGCGGCAGAAACGGCCTGTTCAAAACTCGTGCGGAGATCCGCGACCGCTCGCTGCTCACTCGTCAACACTCCGCATTCGACCAAGACTGCCAGACGAGGATGCGGATCAATGCGGCGCAAGGCCTGTCTGCTGAGTCCGCCTGACTCAATAAGTTTTCTGTAGGTGCCCAGCCACGAGTCGGTCACGGCGCGCAGTCCGGCATCGCTGGGCTTCATCCGGCCAAGCTTGACCTGTTCAAGCAATTTGATGAGCGGGTCGGACTGGGAAATGGTGGCAATCGCACGCTGCAGAGATTGGTCGCCTGACTCCATGATTAATTCGTGGAACAGGAGCCGGGGCCGCGCGGGTCACCGCAACTTCCGCAGGCACCGCCCCCATTGCCCGGCAGCACCCAGCCATCCGTACCGCCGACTCCAAACGAAGAGATTTGTTTCTCCAACTTCGTAGCGTGGCACTTTGGACAGGCAGCTTCTGTGGAACCGTACACCAAGAGCTCGAATCGATGATTGCATTCCCCGCAGACATATTCGAAGATAGGCATAGATCAGTTCTCCTTATTCTGGGAGACATTATAAGATTCGGACCGGCCACTTCGCAATCAGCCAGGAGCCTGTCCGACATTGCCTTCGTGACGAGGCGAGTGAGACGCGGCCAGATGCTATGCCGCAGGCCATGAAAAACCGGAGACGTATTCGCTGAAATACGTTGAGGATTTTTTCTGGTCGAGAACGACGCAGATAGTCGTGGGTCGTTCGCCGCAATAGAACGGTCAATATCGGACAGGCTCCAGAGGAGCGATATGTACCAAGAAGAAAAAACCTTTACCCTTCGATTCAACCTGGAGGCTTCGTTTCCCGACGACTATGAAGGCGAGGAGGACACCCATGCCTGGGTGCGCGAGTGGGAAGCGGGAGTCAAACCGGATCTGCTCAAGGTGCTGTTCGAATCATTGCGTCAGCACAGAGATTGGCAAGCGCACGTACGCAATCGCGGGAAATCTCCTGCCGATGAAATTGAAATCGTCCTCGCACGGGACTTTTCCAAACCACCGAGATTCAACTTGTCGTGATGACGTCCCCTCCCCTCGGTCTGTACCTCCACATCCCCTTCTGTCGGCAGCGATGTGACTTCTGTGCCTTCTATCTTGAAATGTATCGTGAAAGCCGCGCGAAAACCTTTGTCCAGTCCCTTATGCAGGAGATCGAGCTATCGGAGCAACAACACGTGGCTGCAAACCGTCTCATTCAATCTGTCTATTTCGGGGGAGGCACACCGACGGCACTCGCTGCAACTCAGCTGACCGCGATCCTGTCCAAGATTCGCAGGCATTACACCCTCGTCTTTGACTGTGAAATCACCGTTGAAGCCCATCCCTCCACGATCTCCGAACAGAATCTCGCACAGCTGTGTCAAGCCGGCGTGACCCGCATGAGTTTCGGCGCAGAATCGATGGAAGATAGCGACCTTGCCAGAATCGGACGGCCCGGCGCCGTCAATGAGACCGTGACGGCTGTGGCTCAGGCTAGGACCGCCGGATTCACCAATATCAATCTTGATGTCATGTATGGGCTCCCGGGCCAAAACCTCGAGAGTTGGAAACGAACGCTGGGCCACTGCCTCGCACTGGCGCCCACCCACCTATCCTGCTATGCCCTCACGGTCGAAGAAGATACAAAGCTCGCCTCCAACATCCAGCACCGACGAAGTTCGGCACCGGACGAAGGACTTCAGATTGAAATGGACGAGGCCGCGCAACGGATACTTGGCGATGCCGGCTATGAGCGGTATGAAGTATCGAACTATGCCCGGCCGGGATATGCCTGCCGGCACAATCTGCTCTACTGGACCAATGGCGAATACCTTGGATTGGGCCCTAGCGCACAGTCCTATCTGGATGGGACCAGATTCGGCAACATCGCCGACGTCGCAGTCTACAACACCTCGCTCGCAGCAAGCTGCCCTCCTATTGAAGATCGCGCCAGGCTCTCGGAGAAAGAGCAACTCCGCGATGCCGTGATTTTTGGGTTACGCCTGATTCGAGGCGTTCCTTCACAGTATCTTCATCAGCATGCTCAAAACTATGGGCATACGGCAGTCACCGCGCAGTTACTCGCGCAACGGCTGATCGAAGAAGACGGTGAGTACAGCAGACTATCGGCACAAGGTCTCCTCCAGGCCGACACGGTCGCCGGACGGTTGTACTAACAGAACCCTGGTTTGTCTGCTTCAATCAAAAAAAGGAATAAACCAGAAACAACGCCGAGGACTTTTTGGGCACTCTGCTGGCTCCATTGACTTTTTCATTCAGTCAGGTGGAAACTAAACGCGGACCACAGGGGAGCTACCATGCCCGTTAATATGGACCCAGCCAAGAAGCGACGAAAACAACAGGCGCCAGTAGAGACGGGTTCATTTCCGCTCGAAAAACAGCCATCAGTACCGGCGCAAACGGTTCAGTTCGGTGAAGAGACAGAAGAGGATCGGGTGAAGACACTGGCGGATGCGGAGCAGAAGAATCTGTGGGAGGCCACGGAAGTCATCGACATGGATAAATTCTGAGTCGAGAAGAGTCTCGTGAGACGACCCCGGTTTGTCTGGTCATCTTGTCTATCTGGTTTATCTCGCAGGATGCTCAAAAGTCCCGCCAGCAAGGCCGCAGCCGATGGAAGCACCGGAGGCGTAGCATTCCTCACCCTCCCATCCCCAGCTGCCAAGACAGCTAGTTTCCCAAGTGGGCTACGTTGAGGATGCGTTAGATGCGAGAACGAAGCTCGGGAAAGCGCGTCTCGGCGCGCAGGGGTTGGGCGGGTGAGAAAACCGGCTTTTTCAGCATCCTGTCAGGCAGGCAGAAAGAAAAAGGCGATCGCCAACATGAGGTACACCCCGACCAACATCACACCTTCCATCCAGTTCGATTCTCCGTCCATTGCCACAAAGCCCACAATCAGGACCGAGATTGTCACCGCGGCCACCTCGAACGGTGTGAAGATCAGATCCAATGGGGTCCCGAAGAAATAACTGGCAAATACGAGCAACGGGGCCACCAGTAACGCGATCTGCAGACTCGACCCGACCGCAATGCCATAAGCAAGATCCATTTTGTTTTTCACAGCTACCATCACCGCCGTGGAATGTTCGGCTGCATTACCGACCAGGGCGACCAGAATGACGCCGACAAAGACTTGCGTAAGTCCCAATTGGTGCGACGCCGATTCCAACGCCCCTACCAACATCTCGCTCATCACGGCTACGAGAATGGTCACCATGGTGAGCACGGTGATCGACGCGCCACGGGTCCAGGGTTGCTCTCCGAGATCCGACGCGTTATGGTCTTCCCCGGCAAACAAGTGACGGTGCGTCTTCAAGCTAAACAGTAAGCTTGCGACGTAAATGATGAATAATACAACTGATATTGTAAGGCTGAGTTTGTGTTCGAT
>DATHTZ010000575.1:0-2615 GCA_035462675.1 Nitrospiraceae bacterium
GGTAGCAAACTTCTGATGCCACTCCGCTTCTGCTAGTCGACCACGGTGAACGGCCTGGCGACAATACTGCTCGACCGCCTCTGGCACAAGAAATGGTGGTCCGACCGGCCACCTGAGGTTATCCTTCGTCAGGGTTACTTCCTCTTCCCCCAGCGGGGAGCCGTGCGCCGAGAAGGTGTCCTGCTTATGGGGCGATCCATAACCGATATGCGTCCGCACCAGGATCAGTGAGGGGCGATCCGTCTCCAGTCGTGCCGCGCGAATGGCGATGTCAATGGCGTCCACATTGTTCCCGTCGTCGATCGATTGCGTGTGCCAGCCATAGGCTGCGAACCGTTGAGCACGATCCTCGGTGAAGGTCAGCTGCGTCGAGGCGGCGAGCGTGATGTAATTGTTATCGTAAAGATAAATCAGCTTGCCCAGTTTTAGGTGCCCGGCGAGCGAGGCGGCTTCCGCCGCTACACCTTCCATCAGGTCGCCGTCACTGACCAGCGCGTAGGTGAAATGATGAATGATCTCAAACCCTGGCCGATTGTAGCGGGCGGCCAGATACGCTTCGGCAATGGCCAGGCCAACTCCATTCCCAAATCCCTGACCGAGCGGACCAGTGGTGATTTCCACCCCGGGGGTCACCCCCCGCTCGGGATGACCCGGCGTGAAGCTACCCCATTGGCGAAACTGTTTGATTTGTTCGAGCGGCAGATCGTAGCCCGTGAGATGCAGCAAGCTATACAGAAGCATCGATCCGTGGCCGGCTGACAAGACAAATCGGTCCCGATTGAACCAGTGCGGATTGGTTGGATTGTGTTGAAGAAACCTGGTCCACAACACATACGCCATCGGAGCGGCGCCCAGCGGCAGGCCCGGGTGGCCGCTCTTAGCCTGTTGCACCGCATCCACCGACAAAAAGCGGATTGTGTTGATCGACAGTTGATCCAATTGCGCCGGGCTAAGACTTATTTCGCCTATGCTGTTCATCGTATGTTTTCCTGGCTAAGCTCCCGGTGTTTGCCCCGCCTTGATGCCATCCGTCAGCTCGGGTATTTCGCCACGTCCTTCTTCTGTATCTTATTTCCCAACTGCTTCTGGCTTCCTCGACGTCATAATTTTTGAAGTAAGAGCCCTTCCGGAGCGCCCCGCCCTTCCACCGCATGGTCTACCTCCTCAATCGTCATCGGGAGGTCTTCATACCGCCGGTTGAGCAGATGAAGAATTTTCTTGAGCTGCCTGCACAAAGATTTCTTCTGGGCCGCCCGCCTCACTCCCGACCACCACATAGTCACCAGGCTCACCGGAAAGATCAGGATTGACGAAAATGATCTCGCCTTCTCTGAAGAGGGGCTGCATAAAGTTGTCTCTTTTCAATCAGCGCTTTCGCTTGGATGAGACGAGGTAGAGGCTCGGGCGTGACCATCTGGTCGATTTGATCCCACCGCAGCAGCGAGCACCTTCTTCATCGGCCCGATGGTGCTTTCTGTCAGTTCGAACAATCCCTCTGCGTGTGGGGGACACCGGATCGCAGGAAATCCCAATGAATGTGAAAATATCTCGCAAATTGTTCCCAGATTGCCGGATCTGATGGGACCTCGTGGACCAGTATGTTGGCAATCCTCCGCACGGCTCGATGAACAAGTCCTTTTAAGTCCACATGGTGCGGCGTCAGCACGACCGTCCGACCTGGCGCTGACCAACAGAGCGACGATCGGCATGAGGCATTAACCAGCTGTGCCCAGCAATGCCCATGTCGCGACCTCCTCTGAGCACGCTCCAAATCCTAACCTGGTATACGCGCGTGGCCCGTGGCCCGCGGGTCTTAGTATAGGGCGTGAGAGCATGAACCTGACACGGTGCACACCTATTTCAGGATTCACAGGCAGGCCACGCGGTAGGCTTATTTCTGGCCTCCATCCGGCGCACTCCAGGGCCGACTGGCCAATTGCTGCTTCGCCATGGGCTGTGCATTGACCAGCTGCTGACCTTGCGCAGAGTGGTGTCTGAGTTTTCCTGCCGAAATATCTGGGAATCTTTTGTCGGCCCGTCGTCCGCGGCGTCTGTTGCGACGGCAGTCCCCAATTCGTATCTTTCATACCTTACTTCGATGGGTTCTTGCTCTTCTCATTAAGGTCCTCTGCAGCAAGAGCCGCTCCACCCCCATGAGTCTTTTCGACGTTTTGTTCCAATTCTTGTCTGGTGACAGGCTCAGGCTTCTCCTTTTTCATTCCTCCCGTTAACGAGTCACTTCGTGTTCCCGGACCAGTGCCGCCCTGACCAAACATTCCTCCGCCCGGAGTGCTTCTTTGAATCTCTTGGGGCACATTGTCTTTGGGATTACCCGAGGTCCCAGGCTGAACCCCGAGGATCTCCGCCAAGGCTCCTGTGGCCAGGAACACACTCACACATACAACACCGCCCCATATTTGTACCTTGTTCATCACAAACCTCCTTTGACGTGAGAGTAGTCAGTACGCGATGCACCTCCTACTCAAGCAAGAAGATGTCCTGCATTGGTAATGAAAGCATTGATGCCACTTCCTAACGCTAATCTCAATCGCCACCTAAAGTCTGAGCAATAGCGAACAAGCTCGACAGTTCTCCATGGTGCCTTGATCGAGAAG
>DATHTZ010000576.1:0-5982 GCA_035462675.1 Nitrospiraceae bacterium
ATCAGTGGCCAGATTCAGCCGTTGGGAAAAACACCGCTGATCTCGACATCGCTGCTTACCCAACATTGCGCATCGCTGGCCGGAGGGGAGTTCAGCAGCTTCACCGTAGCGGGACGGGACAGCCTGCCAACTGAACCGGGAGGTTGGCTCACCAGCCCGCTGGCCTTGGGAATAGCCGGGACCGGCAACGGCACCTTGCTTGAGAAAGGTGTACGCGCAGGCATCGATGATGATCCCGCACGTGAGACCACAGTCCTGTCGTTGCGACAGATCGCCCCGGCCGGGTTCCTGACCCAGGCGTTTGCCGTGGACTGGTCGGCGAGCTGTCAATCATGACCCATCGCGCTGGGCAACCAGCGCCTGTCCGCTTCCCTCGGTTCGTCAGACACCTCTTCTTCTGCATCGGTCTTGCCATCGCTATGCTGTTGACACATACATCCACCTTCGCACAGACGACGATCGACCCGACGGGGCGCTCCGCCGAACCACGCGGGCCCCTCAAGGAAGAATTTGTGCGGCCAACGCCGCCTCCGAGTCCCACGCTTCCCATCGTCCCGCTCCCGCCGGAAACAGAGGTGCCGACACAGCCCGGCACAGTGCGGGTGTTCGTCCGTGACGTGCACGTGATCGGCAACCGCGCCTTTTCGGACCAGGAGATCGCCGAGGTGACGGCGCCATTCAAGAACCGGACGTTGCTGACCGAGGATCTGGAGCGGCTCCGGCTGGCCCTCACCCTGCTCTACGTCAATAAAGGCTACCTCACCTCCGGCGCGATCATCCCGGACCAGGATGTCGCGTCGGGTGTCATCACGGTGCAAATCATCGAAGGAAAGCTGACGCGGATCGACATCGAGGGCAACCGTTGGTTCCGTTCGTCTTACCTAAGCGACCGCCTCTCGCTTGGCATCCGCACGCCGGTGACGCTCGCCCCCTTGCAGGAACAGCTGCAACTCTTGCAGCAGGATCGCCGGATCGAACGCATCAATGCGGACCTGCGGCCCGGCGACCAACAGGGAGGCAGCATACTGAATGTGCGCGTGGCGGACCGAAATCCGTTTCACGCCTCGATGGAGGTCAACAACTACCAGACCCCGCTGGTCGGAGAAATCCGTGGGGTCGGCACGCTGGTCGACGACAACCTGACAGGCCACGGAGATCCACTCAGGCTCAGCTACGGCCAGTCGAGCGGCGCCTTTCCGATTGTGGACGCCTCATATGCCCTCCCCTTCAACCGATACGGGACCACCTTTTCTCCTTACTATCGGCGCTACGGCTTCAAACTCATCGAGCCGCCCTTCACTCCGCTGAACATCAAGACCAACTCGGAGATCATCGGGATGAGCCTGCGCCATCCGATTTATAAGACCGTGACCGACGAGGTGGCGCTCTCGATCATCGGAGAGCATCTCTTCACCCAAAGCTTTCTCTTCAACGATACCCCCGACCAGATGACGTTCAATTCGTTTCCCGGTTTTCAGAACGGCGCGGCCACGGTGTCGGCACTCCGCTTTGCGCAGGACTGGACCCATCGCACGCTCGATACTGTGCTGGCCGTCCGCTCGCGATTTAGCGTCGGCTTGAACGTGCTGGGCGCGACCATCAATACGAACCCCGACACACCGGACGGCCAGTTCTTCTCCTGGTTGGGTCAGGCGCAGGGGATCAAGCAGTTCGGTGAGAATGTGCTCGGTATGCAGCTCCTCGGCCACATGGATCTGCAACTCACCAACTCGCCGCTGTTTCCAGTTGAGCAGGTATCGCTCGGCGGACGCTATACGGTACGCGGCTACCGCGAGGTGACCATCCTGCGCGATAACTCGTTCATCGCCTCGGTCGAACCGCGCTTTCCGTTGCTCCGTTGGGCAAACGGCGAACCGATGTTCCAGTTCGCTCCCTTTGTGGACGTCGCACACGGATGGAACATCGGCGACAACCACTCAACCGTGATTGCTTCACTCGCCAATCCCATCAACACGCTCGCAAGCGTGGGCGCCGGTCTCCGGTGGAATATCCTGCCGAACGACAAGGCCAGCTTCGAAGTCTATTGGGGGCAGCAACTGAACCATGTACCTAGCATCGGGAACACGATTCAGGGTCATGGAGTGCATTTGGGTGTTGTGGTCAACCTCTTCTAAGAAGAGGCGACAGGCAAAGAAGTTCTGAGTGCTGAGTGCTTGGTTCTGAGTCCTTGAAAAGTTTTGAGTTCTGAGTTTTGAGTTCTGAGTTGGCAATCGGGGGAGAATGAGGGATGAATGGGCCAGAGAATCTAAAAGAGGAGTGGTGAGTTCTGAGCGAAAACCCAAAACTCAGCACTCAGAACTTAGAACTCAGAACCTCTTTGCTCGTTGTGCTTTTCTCGCGCGTCACGCGCCACGGCGGATATGACATGAAATCGCATCTGGTCACACTCGCCATGCTGTTGATCCTCGCGACCTGCTTCGTGTTGGCCAAGGCATCCGGAACGGTCGCCGCGGTCGAGCCGACTCCGGACACCTTGATGAGGCAGGGTCTTCACGCGTACCAGCGAGGTTCGTTCGATCAGGCACTCGCCGCGTGGAAGCAGGCGGCAGACCTCTACGAGCGAGACGGCAAGGTCGGAGAACAGAGCCGAGCCCTGGCACAGGCGGCGCAAGCCTCGGAATCGTTGGGGCAGATCAGTCAGGCCTTACAGCAATTGGAATTGGCGCTGACCTTGGCGCAACAGACAGGAGATCGCGCTCGGATTGCTTTCGTGATGGAGAGCCTCGGTCGTACGTACTTGGCGGCGCGCAAGCCGGACGCGGCGGTGCAGTATCTGACTCAGGCGTTGTCCATGGCACAAGCTGATGAGTATCCTGATAAGGATCGACGCCTCATCGCAGCCATCCACAACGACCTCGGCATCGCCCACGTCGCGCAACAACGGGACAAGGATGCGCTGGCCGCCTTTACCACCAGCGTACAAGAGGCGCAAGCGGCTGGTGATCGCCCTCTGACTGTACGGGCCCGCATCAACGCGGCCCGTATATCGTTGAAGCTGAATCGCCCGAATATCGCGCGTGACTGGCTGGACCTCGCCTTCGATGCCCTGAAAGATTTCGAGCCTTCGCACGACAAGGCCATCAATTTAGTTCAGGTGGGGCTAGGCTATCAGCGACTACGTGCCTCGATGCCGGCCATGAACGCACCTCTTCTGCTGCGCGCGGCCGGCGTACTGCTGGAAGCAGCAACCGTGGCGGAGCACGTCGACGACGCGAGGATGCGCTCCTATGCCGATGGCTATCTCGGTCACTTGTATGAAACCGAATATCGCTACGACGAGGCATTGCAACTGACCAGACACGCCGTTTTCTCCGCTCAGTCGGCCAATGCGCCGGAGTCGCTCTTCCGCTGGCAATGGCAGCTGGGCCGTTTACTGGCGGCAACGGGCAAGCTGGACGAGGCCATTGCCTCCTACAGCCATGCCACCGCAACCCTGCGCCCCATTCGCAAGGAAGTCGACTCTGCATGGGAGACCGACTCATTCTCCGAAGAAGATTCGGTACGCGGCCTTTTCTTTGAGCTGGCCGATCTGCTGCTCCATCGAGCCTCGCTGATGGGCGACTCGCCAGAGGCCGATCCGGATCTGCGCCGCGCACGCGACACGATCGAGACCTACAAGGCCGCAGAGTTACGGGATTACTTCCAGGACGACTGTGTGGATACCCTGCAAGCGCGTATCACGAAGCTGGACACACTGGCCGCCGGAACGGCCGTGGTATATCCCATCGTGTTTACGGATCGATTGGAACTGCTGGTCAGCCTCCCCAATGGACTGAAGCGGCTGTCGATCCCTGTTTCATCAGCCACGCTCACACAGGAAGTGCGGGCCTTTCGCAAGACGGTCGAAAAGCGAACGACGCGCGAGTATCTCCCTCACGCCCAACAACTGTACGCCTGGTTGATCCGCCCACTCGAACCCGATCTGGCTTCCTTCCAGATCGATACACTGGTCTTCATCCCCGATGGTCCGCTCCGTACGGTGCCGATGACTGCGCTTCACGACGGCAAACAGTTCCTCATCGAGAAATTTGCAGTAGCCACCACACCCGGCCTGAATCTCACCGATCCGAAGCCGATCGACCGCGCCAAGGTCCAGTTGTTGACGACCGGGCTCACACAAGCCGTTCAAGGATTTCCCTCCCTCCCATTCGTCCAAGAAGAAATCAATACTATCCGCACGCTCTACCAAGGGGGTCAACTATTGAATGCCGAGTTTTCAGCTCCGCGTCTTGAACAAGAATTAAAAGACCATCCCTATGGTATCTTGCACATTGCCACTCATGGCTGGTTCGCCTCAGACACCACGCAGTCCTATCTGTTGACCTATAACGGAAAGCTCACCATCAATGAGCTGGACCGTTTGATTGGACTGTTTCGGTATCGAAAAGATCCTCTAGAGCTCTTGACTCTCAGCGCGTGCCAGACCGGAATCGGCGACGACCGTTCGGCGCTCGGTCTCGCCGGCGTCGCCATCAAGGCGGGCGCGCGAAGCGCGTTGGCCACTCTGTGGTACATCAATGATGAGGCGTCTGCTGAGCTAGTCTCCGAATTCTATAGACAACTGCGAAATCCCAAGCTGTCGAAGGCACAGGCTTTGCAATTTGCACAACAGAAGCTCTTGGGGGATCGGGTCTATGAACATCCAGCCTACTGGTCGCCGTTTCTGTTACTGAACAACTGGCTGTGACGTGCGTCATGGGAGTGTTAAAGTCTGACGTTTGAGGAATCACACGATTTTATATCAGGGGTGCTATATGAAAACATCTGTCCTTATCTGTAGCGCGTTGGTCATCATGCTTAGTCTGCCGGGCTTCAGCTCGGGAGTGGGTGCAGCGGATGCGACCGGCCCAGGAATCCAGGCCCCAGCCGGCCAATTGAAAGAGCCATCGTTGCCGATCTATACCCCTCGGAATAAGACCATACCTCGCGCGCGAGTCGGCGGAAGCTTGCGAGGGACGGATGGGAAAGATCCTGAGATCGTGGCCCTTGTTCCCGACCATGTCGGCTTGACGGTGAAACAGGCGCCATCCTTAAACTGGTTCCTCTCCAAGCCGACTACCTTGCCCATACGATTTACGCTCATCGACACTCGAACGGTCAAACCGCTGCATGAAGGCCCGATTCCCACACCGAGCCAGGCAGGCGTCCAATCCCTCGATCTCAAAGATTTCAATCTGACACTCGAACCGGATGTGCAATATCGCTGGTATATCTCCGCGATTCGCAATCCGGACTCACCATCGCAAGATATTGTGGCCGGCGGCATGATCGAGCGCTGTGAGTTCAGTACATGCCTCGTGGAAATGGAAGTCGATTTAAGCTGCGACCAGCAAAGCGTACAGCGGAATGCGCTGCGCGGGTTTTGGTACGACGCGGTATCGTGTCTGTGCGATCTCATCAAGACCAATCAGCAAGATCCCTCTTTCAAACGCATGCGCGCATCCTTGCTGAAACAAGTCGGCCTCAACGGCGTGGCAGAGTGGGATCTCAAGTCGGCTCCGCTGGTGAAGGAATAGCGGCTCGCCTCTGTCTCAGAAAGTTCTGAGCCAACGGCTTTGCCGAGTTCTGAGTTTAGAGTTCTGAGTTTAGAGTTCTGAGTTTGGGTCAACGGCTTCGCCGAGTTCTAAGTTCTGAGTTTTAGGTCCTCACTCAGAACTCAGCACCCCTCTTTCAGCTATCTGGCCAACTTAGAACTCAGAACTTCCCACTGACTCAGCGCTCCTCTTTCAGTGTTTCCGGTCAATTCATTCCACATTTCCCATTCCGCATTCCTCATTTCGCATTCCGCATTCTCCTGGCCTTCTAACCCAGAACTCATAACTCAGAACTTCCCCAAACGGGCGGGGTGCTTTCCCGCGGGGAAAGGGGTATTCTTCCGCGCAATCGCAGGGATGGATTTTCGCTGGCACGTGGGGAGGCCTAGCACGACCAATGGCGTCTAAAGGAACGGCAGCGGCGAAG
>DATHTZ010000577.1:0-12449 GCA_035462675.1 Nitrospiraceae bacterium
GGTTTGTCTGGTTTTTTGGTTGAACGAAACTAACCAGATGAACTGAATCAACCAGATAAACAAAACATACCAGATCAACCAGATAGACTAGATGAACCAGACAGACAGGGCTAGTAATTTGACTGGAGGCTCGACGGGGTCTTGTTAAGTACCGTGGCGGTGGCGCGGGAGAGGGCTTCGTCGTGCGCGTGGTCGAGAGTATAGACGCGGAATTGGACCAAGCGGGTAGGCAGCAGGTCGAGGAATTCTTCTAATGGGTCGGTCGAGATGCCTTTGGTGCCTGGGTCGTACACATAGAGGGGACTGCCGCGCCGGTCTTTCGGGTCTGGGCGCGGGTCGAGCGGCGCCATGTCGACGCGGAACTCCACTTTTTTGAGCTTCGCCGGCAATTCTTTTCTGATCTGTTCTTCAAAGTGCTCGTGGCTGGGAAAGTCCATGCCGCGCTCCTGCCCCTTTTCCTTGAGCACGGCGCTGTAGGCCATCTTCCACTTCACGTCGCGGACGAGAATCCTCTGCCATTCTAAACCCAGGCGCCGCTCGGCGGTATGACGCGAGGTCTTCCATCCCCGTACCTGTTCGAGCAAGGACCAGTCGGTCAGCGTCAGGTACTCGTCCATCTTCTTGCGGGGATCGTGGGGGAACAGGAGCTTCATGGTGTCGCCGAAGATGTCACGGAGGTGGATGTCGATCGCGCGTGTAGTCCGGTGATAGTAGACGTTGGAGTAGAGATACATACGGGTATTGAGGAACATCTGTAGGGCAGGAAGGCCCGTCTTGTGAATCGTAAATCCCTTGTCGGTGACGATCGTGTAGTGAATGAGTCTGGAGAGATCGACCGGCCCGACTGCGACGCCGCACATATAGGAGTCGCGTAGGACATAGTCGAGGTTGTCCGCGGTATAGCTCCCGGAAATGACCGGCTGGAGCATGTTGAGCCATCGTGGAATGCGGGAGTTGTCTTTGCCTTTTTCCTTGAGAATCACATGCGCGATTTGATCTGAGTTGAGTTCCTCGCCTTTGGCGAAGGGACCGGACGGGCTGCGCCGGATCTTGCGGATAATCGGGCCGAGATGGTCGCGAATGATGATCTGCCCGAGTTTTTCATGACTGGCATGGAAGGCGCGCAAATAGTTGTCGTCGAAGAAATGGCAGAAGGGGCCGTGGCCGATGTCGTGCACGAGTGCCGTGACGCGGAGAAATTCTTCGACATAGTTTGCCGACGGGACCTCCTTGACCGCTTTCTTGAGAAACGGATAGAGATGCCGCGCAAAGCGGCCTGCCACATGCATGGTGCCGAGCGAGTGGACGAAGCGGGTGTGTTCCGCTGAGGGGTACACCCATCGGGCGCTTTGGAGTTGATAGATATACCGGAGGCGCTGGACCCAGGGGGAGTCGATCAGATCCTTTTCCGTCCGTTCGTGCGGGTCCGCAGTAGAAAAGGGTACGGTGAACGAGACGTATTGGTGGATCGGATCGGCAATCAGCGCCGACCCATCATAGGGAGCAGTGGATTGATGGCTGATTTGAGACATGTCGCCCGAGCATCTTAGCGTACATCTTGAGAGGGCGGCAATGGTTCGATCTGAGCGAGTGGGTGTGACTGCCGATATTTGGCCACGAAATAGTAGGCGAGAGGATAGGCGAGTGCCGCGCCGAGGAAGCTCAAGACAAATCCGCCAAGAAAGAAGGGTATGGCATAGGGCATGACCTGTGCGTAGATCGCGCCGAAACTCACATCCTGCCAGTCGAAGGAGGGGTTGTCTGATCGTCCCAGCAAGAGCGCACCGACCCAGTAGGTGCCCCCAAGGATGGGAACCACGGTCCAGGGATTATTGAGAAATGCGCCTGCCATGAGTGCGAGTAGGTTGAGCCGCAATGCCCAGGCGCAGAAGAACACCATGACGGTGTGTAAACCGTAGGCAGGAGAAAAGCCGATGAAGACTCCGGTGGCGAACGCCAGCGCTGTTCGCTGCGGCGATTCCTGTAGATGAAGGACCTGTTTCAGGAGCGATCGGAATGAAGGGATCTTGGCCATGGACGTCGTGGATGAAGTTGGTTACGTGAAATGCTCGTAACTGGTGTGTACCAACAGGTGGTGTTTGCCTTGAGGGGATAGGGCTTGTAGCCCGAAGCGATGGGGGTGAATTTTTCCAATGCAGGTCAGGGAGAATCCACGTTCGAGGGCTGTCCTTTCAAGTCGCGGGCGTTGCCGCGGCGATACAGTAAAGAGCAACTCATAATCCTCTCCCCCGGTCTGTGCGAGGTTTATCGGATCGAGCTTTCGAGAGGCTGCATAGGCGCGGCAGGCTTTCGATAACGGAAGTGCGCTCAGATCCAGTTCCACCCCGACATGGCTGTCCTTGCAGATGTGGCGGAGGTCACCAGAGAGGCCGTCTGAAATATCGATCGCGGAGGTGGCGAAACGATGGGCACTGAGCCACTGTCCTTCCGCGACTCGGGCGGTTGGACGCAGGTGCCGTCTGATCAGAAATTGCCGGTGCCTGGTCGAGAGTATCGTGCGGTGCGGATGGCGGCTCGTGCGAGGCGTCGGTTCGTTCAAGAGTCTCAGGCCGGCCAATGAATCGCCGATTGTGCCGGTCACGTAGAGGTAATCTCCGATCCGTGCGCCGTTCCGAAAGAGCGCCTTGTGAGGGAGAACCATCCCGATCAGTGTCAGGCTGAGAAACCATCCACCGTCCGACGCCGATGTATCTCCGCCGATGAGCCGTACGCGGTGTGGGCGGCACGTGGCCATCATCCCTCGGTACAGTTGATGAACATGGCGGCTGGTTCCGAGACGAGGAATGGCCAACGACACGAGCAGATATTGAGGGGTGGCTCCCATCGCCGCAACATCGCTAAGATTTGCAGCTGCGGCGCGGAATCCGATATCGGCCATCGTGGCGGTTCGAAGGTCGAAGTGGACGCCTTCTGTTAAGAGGTCGGTCGTCAGCACGGTCCATTGGCCGGACCGTGACGTGATGACGGCCGCATCGTCGCCGATCCCTCGAATCACCGATGGCGTGCGGCGGCTGTGTCGTTGGTGGAGCGCGTGAATGAGATCGAATTCGTGAATCGTAGAGCGGGCCTTCGGGCGGAACGCAGATGCCATGCTAGCAGGCTCCTGGACAACCATTGCGAGTGATACGGAAATCAACGACCAGCATATCCGAGGTGGCGATGAAAATCTTCTGTAAGATGGCCGAGCGAAACAAGCTGGTGTCGAGGTCAAGATTGAGCTTGAGCAAAGACCTGACTTTCTTCATCTCAGCCTCGGCCTCAGCCGTAATCTTGTAGAAAGCTGTCGGACTGTTTTCGCATCCTGCTAGCGGAATTGTAGAGGAGGCGTTGCCGTGTTGATTGCATGCACCGGCAGCGAGCGAGCGGCTGGCCTTGCTTTCGCCCGTGGGGCGTGTTTTTTCGAATGCGGTTGCTGTTGATTAGGTTTGCCATCTGGGCGTGCGGACTTTGAGCCTTGCCGAAGCGCCACCTTCATCACGTCATCCATCGTGTCGACAAAGACGAGGTGGACGCCCTTCAAGATGTGCTTGGGAATTTCGTCGAGATCCTTCTTGTTGCGTTTCGGAAGAATCACAGTCGTAAGTTTGGCCCGTTTGGCCGCCAATATTTTCTCCTTCAATCCTCCGATGGGGAGGACTCGGCCTCGAAGAGTGATCTCGCCTGTCATGGCCAGATCTCGGCGTACCGGGATTTGCGACAACGTCGAGGCAATGGCAATGGCCATGGTAATGCCAGCCGACGGCCCGTCCTTGGGAATCGCTCCGGCGGGCACATGGATATGGAGGTCTTGTGTGGTGAAGACATCGGGATTGATGCCGAGGGTGCGCTCGCGCGACCGGACGTAGCTCAAAGCTGCTTGAGCGGACTCCTTCATGACGTCGCCCAGTTGGCCGGTGAGAGTCAATTGCCCCTTGCCCTTCATCGCCGTGGCTTCGATGTAGAGCACATCGCCGCCGGACTCCGTCCAGGCTAATCCCGTCGCTACGCCGATCTCATCGATCTTCAATTCTTCTTCCGGCACGAACTTCGGGACACCGAGATATTTGTGCAGGTTGGCAGGGTCGACCGGGAACCCCACGCCCTTGCCTTCCGCTACTTTCTTCGCCACCTTGCGCATGACGTTGGCGATCTCTCGCTCGAGGTTCCTGACACCGGCTTCACGCGTATAGTTGGCGATGATTTGACGTACCGCCGGCTCGGCGATGTGGACATGTTTTTCGGTGATACCGTGTTCGTTGAGTTGCCGAGGAATCAGATATTTTTGGGCGATGCCTAACTTTTCTTCTTCGGTATAGCCGGGGATTCCAATTACTTCCATCCGGTCCCGCAGGGCGGGCAAAATGGGGTCGATCAGATTCGCCGTTGCAATGAACATCACTCCGGTCAGGTCGAAGGGGACGCCCAGGTAGTGGTCCGTGAACGAGTTGTTTTGTTCCGGGTCGAGCACTTCGAGCAAGGCTGCGGAGGGATCGCCACGAAAATCCATCCCGACCTTGTCGACTTCGTCCAGCATGAAGACCGGGTTGTTGGTGCCGGCTTGTTTCATGCCTTGAATGATGCGGCCGGGGAGCGCGCCGACGTAGGTTCGTCGATGACCTCGGATCTCGGCTTCATCACGGATGCCGCCGAGACTGATGCGGACAAATTCTCGACCCAGGGCACGGGCAATCGACTTTCCGAGCGAGGTCTTTCCGACGCCCGGGGGTCCGACGAAACAGAGAATCGGACCCTTCATTTTGTCTTTGAGCTTTCGCACGGCGAGATACTCAAGGATTCGCTCCTTCACTTTTTCCAGGTCGTAGTGGTCCTCATTGAGCACTTTGGCGGCAGCTTTGAGGTCGAGGTTGTCCGTGGACTTTTTGGACCAGGGCAGTTCCACGATCCATTCGATATAGGTTCTGACAGTCGCAGATTCGGCAGTATCCGGGTGCATTTTCTCAAGGCGTTTGAGCTGCTTTTCGGTTTCTTTGAGCACTTTCTCCGGCATCTTCAGTTCCACGATCCGTTTGCGAAACTCGGTGATTTCTTCCGCGCGCTCGTCGAGTTCGCCCAGCTCTTTTTGAATCGCTTTGAGTTGCTCGCGTAGGAAATATTCGCGTTGGGTCTTGTCCATCTCCCCCTTGGCTTGCGCTTGAATCTTCTGTTGCATGGAGAGGACTTCGATCTCCTTGCCGAGGATTTCGCTGACGTGTCGGAGGCGTTTGATCGGATCGAGGATCTCCAGGACTGCCTGGGTGACTTCGACCTTGAGGCCAAGATTGGACGCCACCATATCGGCAAGACGTCCAGGGTCTTCGAGATTCTCGATGACAATCATCACGTCCGGGACCAAGACTTTGTCGAGACTCACGATCCGTTCGATCTGTTCCTTGACTGTCCGCATGGCGGCTTCGGTTTCAAGGGCGGCACCCGCCTGCTTGTGTTCGGTGAGTTTTTCGATGCGCACGGAATAATAGGGTTCCGTCTGAATGTAGCCCGCAATCTTGGCTTTCGAGAGCCCCTGCACGAGAATTTTGATGCGTTCATCGGGCAGTTTCAGCATCCGCATGATGATGCCGACCGTGCCGATGGCATGGATATCCTCCGGTGAGGGATTTTCGACGTCCAAGGCTTTTTGTGTCGACAGGAAGATCATGCGATTGCCGGCTAACGCGGCTTCAATCGCTTTGATCGACATCTCTCGCCCGACAAACAAGGGGAGGACCATGTAGGGAAAGATGACGATATCTCGAACCGGCAACAGGGGAAGTTGGTCGGGAATTTCGACGTTTTGGGGCGGCTGCAAGTCTTGTTCGATCGGGTCGTTCATCGGTGTGGTCTCAGTGTTGTGCTCAGTGGTGAATGAGATAGGCGGTTATATCTTCGCTGCATGTCATGTCTATCTGGACGCTGAAACAGTCCGCCAGCATAAGCAGGTCGTTGTTTGATCTGTCTGGTTTTGGGTTGAGCCAGACTAACCAGATGGGCCAGACCAACTGGGTTTACCCTGGAGGTGCAGTCCAATACAATTCCTGCGTACACGCAGAGTTTCCCGCAACCTGCTAGGTTTTCCGTGATCGTGTCGTGCGGCGTTCGGCGGAAGGCCGCATCCGATTCTGTAGATACTCGTTGAACTCCGGTCCCAAGGAGGGATTCTTAAGTGCGAATTCGACGGTCGCAATGAGAAACCCCAACTTATCCCCGGCATCGTACCGTTGTCCCTGTATCTCCAGTGCAAACATCGGGGACTTCTTCGCCAATTCCAAGAGCGCGTCGGTCAACTGGATCTCGCCATTTTTACCGGGTCGGGTCTTTCGCAGGATGGAGAAAATCTCCGGCGGCAGCACGTAGCGGCCGATGACCGCCAGATTGGACGGAGCTTCGGCCGGCGTCGGCTTCTCAATGAGGCCCTCGACTCGATGTAGCCCCGGTGAGACGGTTCGAGGTGACACGATTCCATAGCGGTTGACGTCATAGTGGGGCACTTCTTGCACACCGAGGATTGCACCGTGTCGTTTCTTGTAGGCATGAATGAGTTGTGCAAGGCCAGCCACCGGGGCATCGATGATTTCGTCGCCGAGGATGACCGCAAAGGGTTCGTCACCGATCAGCCGTTGGGCGCAGAGGACCGCATGGCCAAGTCCGAGGGCCTCTGACTGACGGACGTAGCAGAAATTTGCGAGGGTGGAGATGTGCCGCATCTGGCTCAAGAGTTGCGCCTTGCCGTTGCCCTTAAGGTTTTCTTCCAACTCGACGGACCGGTCAAAATGGTCCTCGATCGCGCGTTTGCCCCTTCCGGTAACGATGATGATGTCTTCGATTCCGGAGGCGACCGCTTCTTCCACGGCATATTGAATAAGGGGTTTGTCGACAAGCGGCAACATCTCCTTGGGAGACGCTTTTGTAGCGGGAAGGAAGCGAGTGCCGAGGCCTGCAGCGGGAATCACGGCTTTGCGCACATCGAAGCGTGACATGGTTCGATACTATGTGATGGGGTAGGCGATGTCAAGGAATGCAGGAGCATAACCCGTATTATTCATGATTGCTTATAAAGATTCGTCGGGAAAGCGTGCGGACACGAAGCGAGAGGAGTCTGTGAACACGTGAAGCCCTGTAGCATCGTCGCGCCTTCTGCTGCACAGGCAGAGGCCTTGCCCGAGCGAGACGAGCGAGGTTTGCATATTGGTGAGATCTGAAGTTGGAAGTGTAGGGCTCAACGCTCCGAAAAACTCGAATGTCAGACCTCGAATCGTCGTCTGTTTTGGCTGCCCCGCCAGTTTGCGACGAATCTACGCAGAGAATTCTGGCCCTAATCCGGACGTAAGCCATTCCCGGAGTCTACCGAGGCAGTCAGACTCCGTGCTGGAAGCGGCAGAAGATGCCTGAGCATTTTTGTCTGCGCGCACCTTCCAGGTGCATCGCCGTGGTGTATCATGCGGCCCCCTGAAGACACCTGACACCACGCCAAATCCGTTGCTCCCGTTCCAGCTCGATCCTGCACCGGCCACCGACACGCTGACCGCCTTCGGCGGCTTGCCGCTGGTGGCACAGACCTGTCGGTCACTGGGCCTGCCGCAGAGCGTCGCCCGCCATCTCCACCTCAAGCACCGTCAGCGGGGCGTGGATGAGGCCACCATGGTGGAGAGTTTCGTGCTGCTGAACGCGGCCGGCGGTGACTGTCTGGAGGACTTCCGGCGCCTGGCCGAGGATCCGGGTCTACCCACCATGCTGGGCCATGCGCTGCCGTTGCCCGATGCGGCGCGCAAGTTTCTGTATGCTTTTCATCGGGACGAGGCGATCGTGAGGGCAAAGACGCAGCGGCCGGTGGGCCAAGTGGTCTTCATCCCTGAGGACACCGAGCCGTTGCAGGGGTTGGCCCAGGTGAACGGGGATCTGGTGCGGGCGGTGGCGGCCCGCTGCCCGGAGCAGCGCATGGCGACGATTGATCAGGATGCCACGATCCACGAGAGCCACAAGCGGGAGGCCCTGGCCCACTATGAGGGCGGCCGTGGCTATCAGCCCATGACGGCGGTGTGGGCCGAGCTGAATCTGGTGGTGGCCGATCAGTTCCGGGACGGCAACGTCCCCGCCAACTTCGCGCCACTGCCCGTCGCCCAGGCCGCCTTTGCGGCACTCCCGCCTACGGCGCAAGAGTATTATTACCGCGGGGACTCGGCCTGTCACGAGCACGAGCTGCTCACGTGGCTGCGCAACCCGGCGCGGCAAAGCGGCCCGGCGGGGCGCATCGGCTTTGCGATCAGTGCCCGGATGAGCCCGGCGCTGGCCGCGGCGATCCAAGCCGTGCCCGATACCATGTGGCAGCCGTACACCGTGCCGGGCAAGGCCGCCGACGAACTGCGGGACTGGGCCGACGTGCCCTTCGTCCCCAGCGAGGCGAGTGAACAGCGCGACACCGAGCCCTTGCGCTATGTGGCGGTGCGGGTCCGGCCGCGGCAAGGCGAGCTCTTTGCGGACGGCACGACCGTCAAACACTTCGCCATCCTCTCGAATCTGTGGGAGTGGGACGGCGCTCGGCTGCTGCAGTGGCATCGGGAGAAGGCGGGCACGATCGAACACGTCCATGATGTGGTCAAGAACGAACTGGCCGGGGGTGTATTACCCTGTGGCCGGTTCGGGGCGAATGCCGCCTGGCTGCGGCTCGCGTTGCTGGCCCACAACGTGTTGACGGCGCTCAAACGGCTGGCGCTACCGCCCGACCTGCTGACCGCGCGGCCCAAACGGTTGCGGTTTCTCGTGTTCACTGTGCCAGGCCGGCTCATCACCCATGCGCGGCAGCTCTGGGTGCGTCTCGCCACGACGCGCGATCGTCTCGCGCAGTGGCGCACGGCCCTCTCCTTGCTGCCTGCGCCGTCGTAAGCGCGGTCCTGCAGGACCACTCCCGCGCTCGTTTCCTCCCTCTCACGGCAAGGTCTGTCCCGTGCGGCTCAGGCACGGTCACTGAGCCCCTCGGAGACGTGCCACGACACCCCGAGGTGCTGGTGGCCCGCCCGGTGCCGTCATCCCGCGCCTCGCCGTCGTGAGTTGGCACTCGAATTTGCGCATGAAAACTCCTCCAACGACCGTACGTCCGGATTAGGGGCCGAGGGTTCCACTTGCACTTTGTCCAGGAAGAACAGTATTGTAGTTCGATGAGCGATTTCGATTCATTGGCTTGAATAAGGGAGGTTACCATGGCAATACGATTGGGAGATGAGGCGCCGAACTTTACAGCAGAGACGACCGAAGGGACCATTACCTTTCACGAGTGGTTGGGTAGCGGGTGGGGAATTCTCTTCTCGCACCCGAAAGACTATACCCCGGTCTGTACCACAGAGTTGGGCACCGTTGCTAAGATTACACCGGAGTTTAAGAAGCGAGGCGTGAAAGTTATCGCCGTCAGCGTCGATCCATTAGATTCGCACAAGGGCTGGATCAACGACATCAATGAGACGCAAAAGACGACGATGAACTATCCGATCATCGCGGATCCTGACAAGAAGGTTGCGACTCTGTATGACATGATCCACCCGAACGCGATGGATAATATGACCGTCCGATCAGTGTTCATCATCGGCCCGGATAAAAAGGTGAAGCTAACCTTGACCTATCCAGCCTCATGTGGCCGAAACTTCGACGAGTTACTGCGCGTGGTCGACTCACTTCAGTTGACCTCAAAGTTCAAGGTTGCGACGCCGGCCAATTAGAAGGATGGGGAGGATTGCATCATTACCCCGGCTGTGAACGACGCTGAAGCAAAGACTCTTTTCCCCAAGGGCTTTAAGGCTGTGAAGCCGTACCTTCGCTATACTCCGCAGCCGAATAAGTAGCCGAACGGTTTGACAGGTATTGAGGGCGGGAGAGGCCTGGTGCTTCTCCCGCCCTTCGCTTGTCCGCGGCGTGTCCTTCCGATCGGTTTCCTTACAGTGGACAGAAAAGAGATCGGCTGATTGCTGGGACAGATGAACTGTGCTAGGGTAAATGCGCAATGAGACAGATATGTGGCAAACTAACGTGCTCTCGTGTGCTGGTCCTCGTGTGGGTGTCCTTATGGATGCTCGCCGCGCCATTGGTCCATGTCCATCCTGAGGCCGACCATCGCCATGGGGCCGAAGATCACAAGCATGGGGGGACAGTCCACACTGTTTTTTCCCCGAACCTGCCCTGTGAGTTCTCGGCCTATAACCATTCCTCGGTTGCAGACGACGAATCCCGCTGTCCGCTTCATCTGATTGCGCAGCCTCTCCATGGGTTGGAGCACTTCGAAATCGATTTGATTCTCGCGTCTTCTGCCGAGTCGCATGTCGGCAAAGGAACGGCGCTTGATGTGGCCGCACATTTCTTTCATCCGAACCCACCTGCGCGGCCTTATGCCGTTTGGCAGCCGCAACCTAGTCCTTCACTGACGAATCTTTTCCTCACGACCAGTCTTTCATCTCGCGCTCCCCCTACCGTTTGATCGCGTCTGTTCACATCTCCTAACGCTTCGATCTATTTCGTCGGCGCGACATGCCCGTCTCGTATTGGGATGGAGGCGAGTCGCCATGGGCGCCGATGGGGGAGGGCCAGTATGAAATCTCTGCGCATCTGTAAGATCACCGTCTTGCTTGGACTGGTGATCGTGGCCACGCCTTTTCCGGCAGGTTACGCAGCCGAGCCTAGCCCGTCCGGATACACATTGAACCAAGTCGTACAACTCGCGCTCCAACACAACCCGGTGATGAACGGCGCAGAGGCAGTCCTGGAACAGAGCCAGAGTCAACGGGTCACGGCTGGCGCCTATCTGAATCCCACCATCTCGGGGTCGGCTGGCCGCGGGTCCATTCGCGACCCCAGCACCAATGTCTCCATCATCGAACGGACAATCACCGTGGAGCAACCGCTGGAGTGGCTGGGCAAACGCGCAGCTCGACAACGCGCCGCTGACGCGGGATTAGCGAGCGCCCTCGCCGGGATGGATGAAGCAAAAGTGGTCCTCATGGCCGACGTGAAGGCGGCGTTCTTTCAACTGCTCTTTGCCCAACAAGATGCACAGCTCGCGAGAAAAAATCTAAAGACGGTCGAAGATCTCGTGAAATTGGTGAGTGTGCGTGTCAGCACGCGGGAAGCACCGAAATTCGAATTGGTCAAGGCGACCGTCGAACTCCAGAAATCCAAAAAGGATCTGGCGCGGGCAGACAATGCGCTGCTCGTGGCCCGCGCCAGACTCAATACGGTCACGGGCAGGGCCTTGGGGGATGGATTTGTCATTGAAGGAGCATTTGAAGCGGTAAGGTCGGGATTGGAGCTACGCGTACTGACGGATCAGGCACTCGACCGACATCCCACACTTCGGCGACAGCAGAGAGTGGTGGAGCAAGCCGAATTCACGATCGAAAAGGAACGGGCATCGCGCATGCCGGACGTGGCGGTGATGGGCCAGTATCATCGGGAAGCCGGCGATGAATCCGTCACGGCAGGATTGAGTGTGCCACTGCCCCTTTGGTATCGACGACAGGGAGAAATCGGTACGGCGATGGGCACGCATCGACGAGCGCAAGCGGATCGAGATCGGCTTGAACAGGAACTGGAGCAGATGATCACGCAGCATTTTCAGGAGGTGCGTACCGCGCAACAACAAATGCAGGTCTTCGAACAAGGACTCCTGTTTCAGGCCAAAGAAGCGTATGACATCGCCCAATTCAGTTTTCGCCATGGAGCAACCAGTCTGCTCGAAGTCATCGATGCGCAGCGTGTCTACCGTCAGACCTTGCTCGAATATGCCCAAGCGCAAGCCGATCATTCCATTGCCATGGCCCGATTGGAACGGGCGGCGGGAGGGTTGCCATGAACGCTCACTTCGTGAGGCTTACATCACCGGTGTCTCTCACGATCGCCCTGTGCTTGTTCGGAGCCATAGCGAATACGTCTTGCGAGTCCAAGCAAGAAGACGCGCGGAAGCCACTCGCCCCGGCGGCCACGTCCTCTGCTGAGCCTGGTATCGTCGAATTGCCGGAAGGGAGCCCGACCCTCGCACACCTTCAGACTGATCGAGTGGCTCTCCGTCTGATCCGGATGTCCCTCAAGGCCCAGGCCGGGAAGATTTTGGCCAACGAGAATCGATTAGCGCATCTGAGTGCGCGAGTCCCCGGCCGCATCGTGGCTGTGTTCACCAACCTTGGGGATCGAGTGAAAGAAGGCGACCGGCTTCTCCTGCTCGATAGCCCGGCCTTTGGTGAAGCCCAGTTGGAGTATCGCAAAGCGAGGACCACGCTGAGCGTGATGGAAAAGGCGCTCGAACGGGCCCAAGCGCTGTTGGATCGCGGCGCAATCGGCGTGGGTGAACATCAGCGGCGCGAGGCCGATTATGAGAACGCGCGAGCGGATCTGAACGAAGCAGAGGAGAAGCTGCATTTACTCGGCATGACCGAGCGGGAGATCCAGCACCTGGCAGCCAACACCTTACCCCATGC
>DATHTZ010000578.1:0-10798 GCA_035462675.1 Nitrospiraceae bacterium
GATCGTACGCTAATTTTCATACGACCAACGCGCCCGCCCCATTTCGCGCCAGCTTTCCTGGAGTCAACCTGAGTCTGACCCATGCCTTCACAGAAACTCTGACGGGAACGGCATACGGTGGACCTCGTTTCGTGAGTTCAACGACCCAGACAGTCAGTGGCAACGTCGAGGCTCAGAGCACCGTCTGGCTGTTCGGCGCCAGTCTCACTAAGAAGTTTGATGAGAGCACGTATATCCACGTGAACATGGATCGGGATATTGTGCCGAGCGGATTCGGCCTTCTCATTCAAAGAGATCGCGCTGGTCTGACAGTATCTCATGATCTTACCGAAACCTTGGCTGCTTCGTTCAATGGGTCAGGGTATGTCGTTTCAGATGTTACGAAGGTCGCCCAAGGTGGCACCATACCAGATAGCCGCTATTTCTATCTCTCTCCAAAGGTCTCCTGGAAGTTTTTGGAGTGGTGGAAGATGGAGCTGTCCTATACCTATGGTTGGCGTGACATAGACGGTCCCTTAGATTCTGCCATGTCCAATGCCACGATGTTGATGCTGACGTATTATCCACCGAAGCTGGCACTCTCGAATTAAACGACTTGTCCATGACTATTCAACCATCATCAAGACAGGCTGAGCCGATTCAAGGCCTTCAGGACTACCTGGCGGCATTCCGCCGCCGCAAAACGTTGATACTCTCGGTTGGAGGGGTTCTTCTGATCCTCAGCCTCGCAGTCGCTTTCCTGTGGCCACCGGTTTACAAATCTATGGCGACCATTCTGATCGAGGAACAGGAAATTCCATCCGAACTCGTTCATTCAACGATTACCAGTTACGCTGATCAGCGTATTGAAACGATCAAGCAACAAGTCATGAGTCGGACGACCTTGTGGAAGGTCGTGGAACAGTACAATCTCTACCCGGACTTGCGTCGAACTAACCCTGCAGAAGAGGTCGTGAAGCGGTTTACCAAAGACATCTCGGTTGAAGTGATCAGCGCCGATGTCGTGGACAAGCGCACCCAACATCCGACGAAGGCTACCATCGCGTTCACTGTAGCGTACCAGAGCAACTCGCCTGACTTGGCCCAAAAGGTCGCCAACGAGCTGACGAGCCTGTTCCTGGGGCAAAATCTGAAGAGTCGAGAGCGACAAGCGCAGGAAGCGACATCCTTCCTCCAACAGGAGGCGGACAATCTTTCCAAACACATCAGCGAGGTGGATGAAAAGATCGCTGCGTTCAAGCAGCGGGCTAAGGGTGCCTTGCCGGAGCTTATGCCGCTCAATCAGCAGCTGATGAATCAGACCGATCGGGAATTGATGGACATCGATCAGCAGGTTCGCAGCCTTGAGGAACGCAAGAACTACCTTGAGGGGGAACTGGCCACCATTAAGCCGAATACGCCGATCATATCCGTGACTGGCGAACGCATTTTGGATTCTGTCGAGCGCTTACGGGCTCTTCGCGCCGAGTATGCAGGGGCGTCAGCCAATTTGGCTCCCGATCACCCAGACATTATGAAAATGAAGCAGGAAATAGAGGCGTTGGAAAAGGAGACCGGTCATCCCCCGGATATTGATGAAACCACAAAGGCACTTGTGGACGCTCGCGCGACGCTCACGACCTACACGGAGCGAATGGGTAAGGATCACCCCGATGTGGTCAAGACTCAGCGAAAAATCGAAGCGTTAGAGCAGGAAGTTCTGCGACTCAAAGCAGCGCCTTACAAGAATTCTACACAGCGACCGGAAAACCCTGCGTATATCAACCTTCAAGCTCAGCTGAACTCCGCGACCTCTTCGTTGGGGGCGTTGCTGAAAACCCGTATGGAAGTGAAGCAGCGGCGCCAGGACTACGCCACCCGCTTGGAACGGACTCCGGAAATTGAGCCGAACTATCTCGTGTTGACCCGCGATCGCGACACCTCGGGACAGAAGTACCAGGACATCCGGTCCAGGCTGCTGGAAGCCAAAGTCTCGGAAGGTTTAGAAGTTCAGCGAAAAGGGGAGCGATTTTCGCTCATCGATCCGCCCAGTTTACCGGAGAAACCGGACAAACCTAATCGGGCTGCCATTGTGCTTCTTGGCTGTATCCTAGCCCTCGTTGGCGGACTCGGTTCCGGCGCTGCTGCGGAATCGCTGGATCATTCAATACGCACACCGGAACAGCTTGCGCAATTGACTCAGCTGTTCCCGCTGGCGGTGATTCCCTTCATGCCGAACGAACAGGATCTCTCCCGGGCCTTGAATCGCCGCCGCCTCCTTCAGGGAGCCGGAGTTGGCTCGCTTGTGACGATTCTCACGCTGCTGCATGTGTTCGTGATGCCATTAGATGTACTGTGGTTTGCCGCGTTGAGGCGATTTGGCATTGAGTAATTCAGGCTAGGTGGGAAGCCAACTATTAAAGTTTAGGTTAATATATATCAACAAGCTGATTTTATTCAAAAATGAATTCTGTTTATATCTCATAGGAGACCCCCATGGATCGATTTCGGACCGCGGTGCAGTTTTATAAGGATCAACAGGGTTCGTCTCGCATCGGATCACAAGCTGGAAAGGTTGCCGGAGGTCAAGCGTCGCCTCCCCCCATTGTCTATACCAAGACGAGGTCGCTGGATATTCCACTCTCTATACTTCGTCAGCGGCGAGTGATGGCTGCGTATGGCAAGGGCCCCTTCGTCGATGCTTATAAGATTTTGCGGACCCAGGTTATGCATCGCCTTCGAGAAAATAATTGGAACGTATTGGGCATCACCAGTCCAGGCCACGGTGAAGGCAAGACGTTGACTGCCGTGAATCTGGCTGTGAGTCTCGCCATGGAGACCTCACAGACGGTGCTGCTTGTCGATGCGGATCTCCGTAACCCCAGCATCCATGAGGTATTCGGCTTGGAGGACTCTATGGGTCTCGTCGACTACTTATTGGACGATCAACCAGTCGAGGACTTATTGGTGCATCCTGGAATCGGTCGTTTCGTATTACTGCCAGGAGGACGAGCGATTTCGAACTCGACCGAAATTCTCACCTCACCGAAAATGCTGGCATTGGTTGAAGAATTCAAGCATCGCTATCCTGCGCGGATCGTTATTTTCGATCTTCCACCATTGCTTCATACAGCAGATGTACTGGCCTTCTCACCTTACACGGATGCGCTTCTTTTTGTCGTGGAGGATGGGAAAACGACGGCCGAGCAGTTGCAGCGTGCTTTGACGCTGGTGAAGAATTCACGCCCCGTGCTGGGAACGGTGCTAAACAAGGCAGGGCAAATGGCCGCAACTCTTGCGAGCATGCGGAAGCTACTTTCCCATTAGATTCCCGATGCCTCGTGTTGGAAAGAGAACCTGGAATGTACGAATCGTTTTACAGTCTTCGGACTAAACCCTTCGCGCTTTTGCCGGATAGCGACTTTTTGTATCCTGGCTCTACCCATCGTGCGGCCTACAGCATCTTGGAATACGGCCTTATCCATGAGGCCCCGTTCATGGTACTCACCGGTGATCCGGGAATGGGTAAGACGTCGCTGCTGCAGAAGCTTGTTTCGGAGCACGGAGAGAAGCATTCGATCGGTCTTGTCACGAATGCCCGTTACAGCATTGAACATCTCCTGCCCTGGATTCTGCTTTCCCTCGGGTTGAGCCAAAAGCAACTCGACCCGGTTGAGGCCTATCACCTCTTTTCTGGGTTTCTGATTCAGGAGTCCAAACAGCACCGACGGGTCATTCTTATTATCGATGAAGCCCAGAGTCTTGGTTCCGAGCTGCTCGAAGAACTGCGGCTTCTGTCTAATTTGAACGATGGGAAAACATTGAAGCTGCAGTTCATACTTTCCGGTCAGCCGGACCTTCACACATTATTGCAGCGGGTCGACATGACTCAGTTCGCCCAACGGATTGTCGTCGACTATCACTTGGAGCCGCTCTCGGTGGTGGAAACGGGGCATTGTATTCGTCACCGGTTAAAGGTTGCCGGTGGACATCCTTCATTGTTTACGAATAAAGCTTGTGTGTTGGTGCATCGTTTGACAAGAGGTATTCCTCGTCTCATCAATCAGGTGTGCGACATCGCGTTGACCTATGGCTTTACAGAGCAGGCTCGGGTCATTACGTCAAAGCTTGTTGCTCAGGCCGCCTATGACCGAAGTAAAGGCGGGATTCTGCCACTTGCAGCACAAGAGGACCTGAGCGCCTTGGCTACTGCTCCCGAAGATGCGGGCGAAATTGACGACGCCCCTCCACAACCTAGCCCACCGCAATCGAGGCCGAAAAATCCATCTTTGGAACTCACAGCTACATGTGCGGTTGGGACCCCTGACTCCCTCTATGCAAAGGGAGTCGCGATGAGGAAGGAAGGCCGATTGAGAGACGCGATTGATATGCTTAAACTGGCGGGGGAAAGCCCGTCCCATTTGTTAAAGGCCCAGGCGCAGATTGGACTCTGCCACAGGTCTATGGGCGACTATGGAACTGCGATTCAGGCGTTCCGCGTTGCTTTAAGCGATCAGTCTGCACCGAGGAAAGAGGTAATGGATGTCGAGTATTTTCTCGCACAAACCCTCGAATCAATCGGGCAAATGGCAGAAGCGACAACCCTCTACTGCCGTATCGCTCAAATGAATCCACTGTTTAAAGATGCTGCCTGTAGAGCTAAGGAACTCTCGTCGAAACAGAAACATCTGACCACTGGTAGACGGGGGGCTGCGAGCAATGGGTCCTGGTTCGGCAACGTCATCGAGAGTGTCAACCAGCTTATCGGCGGTCGCAAGTAGCGAACGTGCGGATCCTGTCATTTCCTCTAGCACAAAGCTGAAAAAGTCTGTGTACGACGTTCTCGCTTTTCTCAGAGGTCCAACGTACTGAAGCGCGGGCCTGCGCTCACTCTAGAGACGATTCCCGCTGTGCAATGCGTTTGAATATCTGCCTGACTCCCGTCAGCGGTTCCCATCCCATGATGGCAAGAGAATTGTCGACATAGGCCGGAGAACGCATGCCATTCAGCACACAGGTGATACCTGGTGTGCTCGCCAGCACCCACAAGGCTTTGCGCGAGAGCGATTCCTTGCGCATGGATTCCGGCAGCAGGGGGTCGAGAATCGCCGACACCGATGCGGTTTTGGCACGACTCCGGTCAGTGGCCTCTCTACGAAGCCCACCCAACAGGGTGAGCAATTGGGGCACATAGCGATCGCGCCAGGACTCCCACTGCTTGGCGGCTGTTCCGGTCAGATGCCGTGAAAGCGCCTGCATCACTTGATTGACGTGTGGCGCGATCATTTGGTGCTCGATCTGCTCCCAATGTTCCAACCCTTGGATCTGAGGCCGCACGCGCGTCAACTCAACGGCCCAGGTGAAGAAGTCGGCCGGGGCCATTCCCTGGCCACTATGTTGAAGGGCTGGAGCAATGGCTGTCCGATACTCTTCTTCAAGCACAGAGACCGTCTGGCATTGTCGTTCGAAGTCCACCACATCGCCTTCGATCGGAAAATCTGCCAATCGAAGTACGCCGCTCTTTTTCGTCGGCATGGCATTGAGCGGACGATTGACAAGCACGGCGATCCCTTCTCGTTGCGCCACTTCTAATACTGTCTCCCGTTGATCCATTCCGGTGTTGGGCATCACCAACGCGCCTGCCTCATAGAGATTCATGGGGCATTGCAGCACGGCGAAGTGGTGCCGGGCTATTCCCCGTGATGCGGCTGCAGCTATCGCAGCCTCGCATAGGCGGGAGAGCGATGTCGCCTCGGCATCGGATGGATCTGCCGTGACGGTATTCGACGATACGCCGTAATAGCTGATCCGCCCCGCCGACACTTGCGATTCAAAAAACGTGAAGGCATGTTCAATTCGGCGGTAAAAGGCATCCCGCGTCGCTGCGAGATCTCCACCATCATGGTGCGTTGCCTCCGAGAGAAAGTATTCTGGATTGTGCAGCAAACAGACATCGAGGGTGGCTAGTCCAAGGCGATCCAATGACAGTGTGAGTTGATCGCCCAGATACTCTGGGTGGATAGAATGCCAGATGCCCTCACCATATTTGACCATGTCAGGGTAGGGTCGCCCAGCCTGTTCTCGTGCCTCTGCCTGTTTCAAGTTATGCCCCTGTACATATCCGATCTTCGAGACGACGACCACCTCTTTACGAGTCAGCTCACCGCTCTTGATGAACTCGCCTAAGACTGAGCCAACCAGGCGCTCACTGTCGCCATCCATATAATTCGTCGACGTGTCGATCAGGTTCACGCCTTCTCGCAAGGCTTTCTTGAGCGCCTCTCGATGCTCTGGCTCATTCGTATCGACCCGGTAAGTACCAAACCCCAGTCTGGATGTTGTCAACCCGCTGTTGCCGAACCCGCCATACCCATGTTCCATGTGGCCGTTATGGCGCGACTGACTCACCATGCGCGCAGCATACCTGGCTGTCCCCTCGGGACTGGCTGATCCAGGGAGCGCTGCTCCTTGTAAGAGCGTCTGTTGGGTTGTCTGATTCGACCGTCGCGCCGCCGCCAACAGTGCTTCAGTGACCTCCTGCGGATTGGTGAGGGGGCGCTGACAGGAAAAGTTTCGACAGAGATAGAGCGCCGCCTTCCCCTCCACTAACCCCTTGCCGGCCAGCAGAGGATGGCCGGATGGCTTGTCCATTCCATTGCTAGAAGCAATGACACGATGCGGCAAGAATACCTCGCGTACAGCGAGCTGTAGTGCTTCGAGCCCAGGATCGTTGGGGGTTCCGATAAAAGCCAATTCAATCGGCCCATCTGCTAACAGGTCGACCACAGCAAGAGTCTTGGCAAAGGCTCTCGGATACCGGGCTATCTGACGGCCATAGGCGCGAATCCCACCGATAGCCGCCTCGCGCAGGTCCTGTCGATCATAATGGAAGGAGAGTCTAGCCAGGGCCGAGATTGCCACGGCGTTCCCACTGGGCGTTGCACCGTCCGCCCCCTCCCGCGCTCGGATGATCAGGGTCTCATGTGTCTTCGCGGTGGTGTAGAAGCCCCCTTGATCCTCATCTCGAAACGAATCAACGATCCGCTCTCCCAATTGAAGCGCAGTCGTGAGATATCGTTCCTGCCCACAGGCTTCATATAGGTCGATCAATCCTTCCGCGAGATAGGCATAATCCTCCAGTACCCCGTCGAGATGGGCTCGGCCCTGTCGAGAGGTACGGAGCAGCGTCCCCTCGGACGTCCGATGTGTCCGCAAGAGAAAGTCAGCTGCCTTTATGGCCCCGTCGGTATAGCGGCTAATTCCTAATACACGCCCTGCTTCGGCCATTGCCGAAATCATCATGCCGTTCCATGCCGTGATGATCTTGTCGTCGAGTCCCGGTGGAACTCGCGCTTGGCGGGCTCGATAGAGGAGAGGGCGCACACGTTGGATCGTCTCACTCAACTCATCGACGGTGACGTTCAATTCCTTCAGCACGGCCTCGATGGGACGCAGTCGATTCGGGATACTTCGATGCTCCCAATTTCCCTGGTCGGTAATATCGTAGCAGGCGCAGAATCGGCGGGTATCTTCGGCATTCTGCAGTACCGCCAGGACCTCCGCCGGCGTCCAGACAAAAAACTTTCCTTCGACCCCTTCTGAGTCGGCATCCGTCGCAGAGTAAAATCCTCCAGCTGAGTCGGCCATCTCCCGGAGAATATAATCGAGCGTTTCTATGATGATCTGGCGATAAGAGGCCTGCTTGGTGACTTGATACGCTTCCAGGTAGGTCCGGGCCAGGAGGGCATTGTCGTAGAGCATCTTCTCGAAATGGGGAACCAGCCAGCGCTCGTCGGTGGAGTACCGCGCGAATCCGCCACCGATATGATCGTAGATACCCCCGGCCGCCATTGCATCGAGCGTGTTGGTGACCATCTGCAGGGTTCGGCTCTCTTCAGTTCGGCGGTAACAGCGGAGGAGCAGTGAGAGCCCGGCGGACGGGGGAAATTTTGGCGCACTGCCGAATCCGCCATGGCGTTCATCGAAATTTTCGCGGAACTGGATTACGGCCTCATCGAGCACGGAGGCACTGACTGAAACGGGAGACACCGCCTTGATCTCGTTTTTCAACCGCTCAGTCAATTGACGCGCTTGGTTTGTGAGCCCAGCAGAATCCGTTTCCCACGCTTCGGAAATTTTCTTGAGTAGGCTGGGGAACCCGGGACGGCCCCATCGATCATCAGGGGGAAAGTATGTGCCGGCAAAGAACGGTTCTTGGTCAGGCGTCAGAAAAACTGTCATCGGCCATCCACCCTGACCTTGATTGAGAGTGACCGTGGCCTGCATATAGATCTCGTCAAGATCGGGGCGCTCTTCGCGATCGACCTTGATACAGACAAAATGCCGGTTCATGAGTGACGCAATGGCTTCATTCTCAAACGACTCCCGCTCCATCACATGACACCAGTGACAGGCGGAGTAGCCGATTGAGAGGAGTATGGGCCGGTTCTGCGTTTTTGCCGCTTGCAAGGCCTCCGGCCCCCAGGGGTACCAATCGACTGGGTTTGCGGCATGCTGAAGGAGATAGGGACTGGTTTCGTGGATGAGGCGATTAGGTCTTGCTGCGTTTGGTTGAGTCTTCATGCTTCACGGTAGCATCGAGGCCGGAGAGGGGTCAATGATCGAATAAAGAAAAAGGCCTGCGATCGTGAAATCACAGGCCTCTTCAGAATCGTCTATGTGTAGCTTGGATGACTAGAGAAACCACTCCCAGCGTAATTACTTGCCCTTCTCATCCTTCTTCTTCTCGTCCTTCATATCTCCGAACGTATCGGTGTAGCCACCCTTCTTCTCATCTTTCTTGTCTTTCTTCTCGTCACCGTATACGACGACGTAGCCGCCCTTCTTCTCTTCCTTCTTCTCCTTATCATCACCGGCGAAGGCTGGAGCGCTGAACGTCACTGCCACGGCTACGGCCATCATTGCCATCAACATGCTCTTCATAATATATAACCCTCCTTTAATTGTAGTGATTGGTTGGCGTTCGCCCATTCACGTAGCGTAAACGAGCAATACGCTAGCGAAAATAGCGCTCTGCTGTCAACCGTCCATTCTTCGTCCACTTCCCCGAATAGCATTGAAATACACATTCAACTCTGATCCAAGGCCATCCTTATGATAGTCTTAGCAGGATGCTGAAAAAGTCCGCCAGCAGCGTTCTCGCGTGGCTCAGAGGCTCAACGTACCGAAGCGCACGCCTCGCCTCTTCGCTCGCTGCGGCCTTGCTGGACAGCCTTTTTGAGCACCCTGAGGCTATTGTGACATCAGCGCCATTCTGTGAGATTCCAACGGTGTTTTATGTATAAACCGAGTTTTTCCGCAGCCTGTTAGATCAAATGAAGGGCCTGCCATGAACGATATTGGACCCTACTCCAATTACCGCTTGACCGTTCGCCTTGAACTTGCAAACACACCGGGTATGTTTGCAAAGGTGGCAGCCGTCCTGGCCGAGGAGGGCGCCAACTTAGGCGCGGTGGATATCGTCTCCGCGACGGCCAGCTCAATGGTGCCTGACGTGACCATCGACGTGCAGAGCGAAGCGCATGGAGAGAAGGTGCTTGCTCGGATCAGGGCAATGCCGGACGTGCAGGTACTCTCGGCTTCCGACCGGATTTTCCTTCTGCATCTCGGTGGAAAGATTCGTGTCCAAAGCAAGTTTCCCATCACGACAAGGAATCTGTTATCGATGGTCTATACGCCGGGAGTCGGCCGGGTTTCGCAAGCGATCGCAAAGGACATCACCAAAGCCTATGCCTTTACCGGAAAGGGCAACACGGTTGCCGTGGTCACCGATGGATCTGCGGTGCTGGGCCTCGGCAATCTTGGTCCGGAAGCTGCGTTACCCGTCATGGAAGGCAAAGCCATGCTGTTCAAAGAATTTGCAGGCATCGACGCATGGCCTATCTGTCTCAACACACAAGATCCTGACGAAATTGTTCGCACGGTTCAGGCCATAGCTCCGGGATTCGGCGCCATCAATTTAGAAGACATCAGTTCGCCGCGCTGCTTTGAAATCGAACGCCGTTTAAAAATCGCTCTGGATATTCCGGTCATGCATGACGATCAGCACGGCACGGCAGTGGCCATCCTCGCAGCCTTGACCAATGCGCTCACTATTACCGGGAAACGGATGGAGGACATCCGCGTTGTCGTCAATGGTCTCGGCGCCGCTGGAACCGCCTGCTGCAGGATGCTGCTTGCCGCCGGCCTCTCACACCTAGTCGGATGTGAGCCTCAAGGTATCGTCTTACGAGGGGATGGCCAGCAGTTGCGGGCTTGCCGGACGGATCTCGCCTCCTGCATGACTCCAAATCGCCCTCAAGGGACACTCCGAGACGCACTCAAGGGGGCTGATGTCTTCATCGGATTATCCGTCGGCAATATCGTCACGGCGGAAGATCTGGATCTGATGGCGGCTGATCGCATCGTGTTTGCCATGGCCAATCCCGATCCCGAAGCCCCTCCTGCATTGGCTGCCTCCCACTGCCGAATTTTTGCGACTGGGCGCTCGGACTATCCGAATCAAATCAACAACGCGCTCGCCTTTCCCGGCATCTTTCGAGGTGCACTGGACGTCCAGGCGCGCGACATCAACGAAGCGATGAAACTGGCTGCGGCCAAGGCTCTGGCTGAGACCATTCCCCCTTCGGCTCTCAGCGCGGACTATATTATTCCGAGCGTATTCGACAAGGAAGTCGTCCCGCGGGTGGCCAAAGCCGTGGCGGCAGCCGCACGTGAAACGGGCGTGGCCCGACGCCGCACCAAACTCAGCGACGACTTCGCGTCACGCTGACCATTCAATCCACATGAATTCAGCTGT
>DATHTZ010000579.1:0-2256 GCA_035462675.1 Nitrospiraceae bacterium
CTACCGCTAACGTCGCAGACATAATCTGCGACCTCGGCCTGCATCGCGCTGGCGGCAGAGATAGGAAAGGCGAACGCATTAGGAAAAATAAGAAAATGAGAGGTCATTAGGAAAATCTGCCTGACTCAACACAAGCCTATCATACTTTACGCTGAACTGGGGGGCTGGTCAATTTGTAGTCGTGGCAATAATATACTTGACTCATCATTGGCAAATGGGTATACTCCGGTCAACGAACACGGAGGACCAAATGAAGCTTCCAACTACTCTTCAAGAAGCCATTAAATACTTCACTGATCCGCAACACTGTCAGGATCTCCTCATCTCCATGCGTTGGCCGCATGGCCCAGTCTGTCCGCGCTGTCAATCCGGTGAGTATGGCTATCTGGAATCACGCTCGGTCTGGCAATGCAAAGGATGCCGGAAGCAATACAGTGCCAAAGTAGGAACTATTTTCGAGGATAGTGCTATCGCATTGGACAAGTGGTTCTGTGCTATTTGGATGCTTGTGAGCGCAAAGAATGGCGTGAGTTCCTATGAGGTCGGACGGAGCCTTGGCGTCACTCAGAAGACTGCCTGGTTCATGATGCATCGTATACGCTTGGCCTTACAGAAGGGCTCAATTGATCGCAAGCTCATGGGAGAAGTCGAAGTGGACGAAACCTATATCGGTGGTCACGCTCGCAATATGCACAGTGATAAACGCCTCAAGCTTCGGCGTGAAGAAGGCTATTTTCGCAAGGCTGCCGTTGTGGGCATGCTAGAGCGGAAAGGCGAAGTCCGCATGGAAATAATCAACCGCGCATCCAGCAAATTATTGAAAGCCGCAGTAAAAAAGCATGTCGTTACAGGTTCGGATTTGATCAGCGATCAATGGCACGGCTACATCAATGTGGGTAGGGAGTATGCGCACAAAGTCATTAATCATGCTGAAGCGTATGTGAAGGGAAACGTCCACACTAACAGCATTGAAAACTTCTGGAGCCTGCTGAAGAGGGGAATCAAGGGTACCTATGTGAGCGTAGAGCCGTTCCACCTATTCCGCTATCTTGATGAACAATCGTTCCGGTTCAATACCAGAAAGGACAACGATCAGGGCCGCTTTATGTCAGCGCTCTCCTCAATTCAAGGCAAGCGAATGGAGTATAAAGACCTGATCGGACAAACGACGATCTAAGCCAGGGAAGCCTGATGATTATCGAAGGCAGGGGAGAGGCAGAAAACGGTTATGACCATTTGGATAGTTAATAATTCATTTTGGGCCCAACGAATCCAGGCGCAATACTCCTAAGTTCCTCCTCCGAAATAGGGCCACCTTTCAACCACCCGTCATGCTCTTTAAAGGCTTTCCTGAGTGCAACAAGTGACTTACGCGTATCGACTAAAGCTTTGCCAGGAACTATATAGTTAAGCATTTCTTTTTGTCCTTCAAAAGCAACAATGTCTGCTGCTTGAAGGGCTGGATATTTTCTTTTCTCAAGAGAATTAGTGAACGATTCCCATCTAAATTTCTCTCTGAGAAAATGGTCACGCTCGACCGCACGTTTTAATAGATCTAACTCAAATCCATACCCATCACCTTGCTCGAACCCATAGGCAACAGTCTCTGCTGTACCCATTTCATCGAAAATATTCGATAGTTCAATCAGGCATTGGATAAAGCAGAAAGTGAATGGGCTCATATCATGGAACGAGGAGAATTCCGCTTTAACTCTCTCAAACTCCACCTTATTCACAGATTTTGCTACAGCAATACGGATTCTCCCTCCCATAGCTCTCACGAGTTTTTTAATGACGAATTTCTTTTTGGGAGTATCCCATCCGGCAAATTTCCCCCATCCACCGTTATAGTCAGTCATGTGAAATACACGATATTCACTGTCATCGGGCTCAATACCGGCGGCTTCTAGAATGTTCCACCATTTTGAGTCAAAGGTCTTCCAGCGCAATGCTGGAGCCACTACCCCTGCTACAGTTATGCTATTGCTCTGCTGGTGCGTTCCGCTTGCATCAAAATATGCACCAAACATTGCCATGAGCCTCAGCCTAGAGGTAGATGGTAAAACGACATGAGCCAGTTCATATGTTCTCGATGTGGAGGTCAATGTAGACCCCCTGGTAAATCAGTGGTATCATGCCATGCATGAGCGCTAAAACCCCATTTGAACGCTTCAAGGATGCCCTGGGCATCGTCGTTTCTGTTCCCAAGTCCTCTCTGCCCAAGACCGCTAAGAAACCAAAAAAGAAGTAAATACA
>DATHTZ010000580.1:0-10372 GCA_035462675.1 Nitrospiraceae bacterium
CAGCCCATCAGATGATTTGCAGCATGAGCGCAGTGGGCAGTGGTGCGGACAACGCCGCTGCTGAAAGTTTCTTTGGTGTCCTCAAACGGGAGCGGGTGAACCGGCGTCAGTACCGGACGAGAGCCGAGGCGAGAGTGGCTATCTTTGATTACATCGAGCGCTGGCACAATCCCCGACAGCGGCGGAGGCTCGAACTGCAACAACAGGGGGAAAAACTCTTCACTCAACTGTCCGTGGAAATGGTGTAGAACCCCCTCGATTTTTGATCTCCGCAAACGCTTGGAGCCCATGTCGCTTCGGATGGATCCCTACTCTGAGCCATGCTTCCCAAGGGCTACAAGAGCTACAGGAGATCACAGGCGATCGATTAGTATGGTCGGCCTGCATGCATTGGCGGGGCAGCAATCACAACCGGCATGACCCAACCGTCCTTCTTGTAGCTACGATAGTATATGAGCACTTTTTTACATAATCCTGTGTTTCTTTGTAGGGTGGGATCTCTCCATATCGATCCACAGTGTGTTCACCTGCGTTATAGGCAGCCAAGGCTAAGCGGATGTTGCCGTTGAATCGGTTCAGGAGGTAACGCAGATGCTTGGCTCCACCGATGATGTTCTAATTCGCATCGTAGAGATTGCGTACGCCATGGTGGATGGCGGTTTCCGGAACCAACTGCATGAGTCCTACCGCCCCTGCCTTCGAGATCACGATCGGATTAAAGGAAGACTCGGCTTTCATTACGGCAAGAAGCAAGGCTGGTTGAACGTGGTGCTGCTGAGCCGCACGGATGACGGTTTGCTCAAGCTCTAGATTCGCCACACCACTGTGATACCGGGCCTTACGGTGAACGGCTGAGACAGGCTCATCTGTCAGTACATTCGCAGGGCTCACTAGCCTCGAAGGACCGACGTACTCATCGACCTGCTCATCGGCGAGGACAAAGGGCGTCCACGTTGCCGTCAGTAACAGACCTGCGCAGGCAGTATATCTGGCTGCGCCCTTGTGGGTGCATGTCCGGCGTCCCAAGTCATCATGATAAGGTTTGTTGTGATGCCCAGCCCTGTTCATCTTAGGTTCCTCCCTATGCCGAAACCTGTGTAATTCCGCGGTACATCTTTCATGTTGCTCGGGAGTTGACCCTGTCCTGTGATACAGTAAGCGCAGGTTCTATGCCTTCTTAAATAGAGAGCGAAGTGGCTGGCAGTGTAATCGTTACAACGATTTATGGTGACTTGTCCCTCCAGCTTTCGATGGGGATTAGGGTGCGGGCTTCCCTTGTTCTGGCTCTCCTTGCCGCACTTTGCGGTTTGTTTTCGAGCAGGCGGCGGCTCAAATTTCACTTGAGCCAGACTCCTCGAACGAGGGGTCCTCTCGCGTGCCGAAGGAGACTGTGGTAATCTGTGCCCTCCCAATCGTCTGATTAGAAGGAGTCGATTGCCGTGGTGAAGCTTAGGTACTGTGAGCGAGTCCACGCACAGTTCCCCGTTGTGTTTGCTGGGGAGGCCTACGTGGGGGAAGGAACCGTGCTCAACGTGTCTGTTCCTGGCTGCGCCGTCCACAGCCGAAAACCAGCACAGCCCGGCTCGTATCTGGAGATGAGAATGCTCGTCCCTGACACCGTGCCTCCCCTCCGAATCGGATTAGCCAAAGTACGTTGGTGCGAGGGACGACGATTTGGTGTCGAATTTATTCAAATGCCTGGTGAAGACCAAGTCCGCTTAGGTCGGCTTGTCAAAAATGAAATCCCTCTCGCGCTGCCATCTCGATCCCGTGTGGGGCAAGGGGCACATTTCTGATCATAGTCACACCAGCTAATGAGGACGAACACGTATGACGAGAAGTCTTGTGCTCATCATGATACTGTTTCTGGCAGGCTGCGCTGAGTCTTATACCGTATTCCATAGCCAGACGGGCAACCCCATCATATTGGGTCGCCGCGCATATTCCTACGAGGACTGCCTTTCCACGGTGCGCGAGGAGGCAGCTCGACTTGGAGTCTCTTTGAGCACGGTCCACGTGAGAGGTTCTTGGCAAGGTCGATCCCTCCTCTGGCCTTTCGAGCCAGGGTATGCCTGCGAAGGGGCAATCGGACCCGAACGCCTCCCAAGCGGAGTCTATCCACACGTTCCATCCATCTCGCCTCTATAGAGTAGCCATCGCCCACCCTTGCCCGTTTTGACTGTTCAGGTATAACGACCTCTGACAATCGCAAAAAGCTGAAGAGGTTCGTCGCCGAGCAGAAGTGCTCCACGTAGTTTAAACCAGGGTGCCTGTACCTCGATCGTCTGCCGCGGTTCCTCATGACCGCCTTAGATAACGATCTCCTTGGTGTGGATCGGCTCACAAAGGGCGGCCATGGCCTTCACTGGGGAGAGTGGTATGGTGAGGTGTATGCTGTCATGCCCGTCCGTGGCCTGGGATCCCCTTCGAGTTTCACACCTTTCCCTGACTGTATTGTCGCATTTTCTTTGCCCTCTCTCGTCTCTTGGCTATAATCAAACTCTTAGTAGCCCGGCCTCGTCGGAGGCAATCGGTCCAGACCTAGAAACGAGGAGTCGACTTAGGGGTTCATGCGATAGCGAAGGGGTCAGATGATCAAAGCGCTCCTTGTCGAAGACAATGACGTCGACGCTCAGCTCACGCAGGATCTTCTTTCTGAATGGAGTGTCGAGGAGTTCCAGATTACCCGTGCGAAAACGTTGGGAGACGGACTCGCACTTCTGAGCCGTGAGCGATTCGATGCCGTACTCTTGGACCTGTCTCTGCCGGATGCGTTCGGTCTTCCAACGGTCAGACAGGTCCATGCTACCAGTCCGACGATCCCCGTTGTCGTCTTGAGCGGCGTGAGTGACCAAAGTCTGGCTCTTCAAGCTGTTCAACAAGGGGCTCAGGATTACCTTGTCAAAGGTCAGGGGCATCCCGAGCTGTTAGCTCGTGCCGTCCGCTATGCGATCGAGCGGAAACGCACTGAAGAACATCTGACCTACCTCGCACAATACGATCACTTGACCGGACTGGTGAATCGTACCCTCTTTCGTGATCGGCTTGTTCAAGCCATGGCTCGAACCAAGCGCATGCAACAACCGATTGGCCTCATGCTCCTCGATCTCGATCGATTTAAAGCGGTGAATGATACCTTCGGCCACGATATGGGTGACGAATTGCTCAAAGCCGTATCTGAACGACTCAAGATTTGCGTGCGGGAAGTCGACACCGTGGCCCGGATGGGCGGGGACGAGTTCACAATTATTCTTGAAGGGGCCTCTTCCGAACAAAACATTCTTGTGGTGGCAAAACGCATCACTGAATCTATTGCTGCCCCGTTCGAGCTCAAGGGGTACCACATCTCCGTTGGCGTCAGTATCGGAATTACGATCTATCCTCAGGACGATCATCCTGTCGACGAATTACTGAAGCACGCCGACACGGCCATGTATCGGGCAAAACAGCAAGGAGGCAGTGCGTTTCATCTTCACGAAGCCTCTAGGACTCACTCGGCCAATCTCCTTCCCTAACCCGCATTATTCATGAAGTTTCTGCTGCAAGCGCGGATACGCGGCTACGACGGGCAGTCTCGCCATTCAGCCCTTCAACATACTGCACGAGTATGCCTCAGGGTTTCACGGCTCCGAGTGCCCGTCTCGTGTCGCGTCTGCACGCTTTCGCGATGAACCTTCATGAATAATGCGGGCTAAGAGCCTGCCCGACACTGACCGTTCTGCTGCGACGAACGATCTGCGACTATCTGCGTCATGCCCGGCCCGGAATAATCCTCAACGTAGTCCAGCGAATGCGCCTCTGGTTTTTCCGTGACTGCGGCCTCGTATCTGGCCGCACCCCCTCCGCCTCGTTATAAAGGCCATGTCGGACAGGCTCCTAGCGATCGCGTATGACTGACGTTGCGGGATCAGGACCAGAGGCGCCTTCTGACTCCTCCCCGACCTCGCTTTCTGTTTCTTACGCATTGATTCCCAGAGTGCCGCCATCCTTGATAGCCAGGCTCATCACCGACCGATGTCGCCTAGCGGCTGGTCTGTTACGATCAGAGCCCCGCGGGGATTGGGGGCAAGAATGTTTGAGATGTCGAGCTCCCCACGCCCGGGAGTAGGGTGGCAGTCGGGGGTGATCACCATTCCCCAGTGCTGATTCTCACTGCACGTATTGTCGACAAGGAGTGCTTCCGCGTGATGAAAGAGAAGAATCCCGCTCAGCATATTTTCCTGGCACCGGTTCCTGACGAGCTCCGGATGGCTCCCAGGGTCCCGCACCGCAATTCCGAAATGGTGGTTGCCCCGGCAGACATTATCGGCGATCCTCGGCTGTGCCCCAGCAAACACAAAAATCCCCGATTCCAGATTACCACAGACCTCGTTTTCGATAATTGTCGGACGTGATTGCGGGCCATAAATAACCACGCCTGACAGAATACCTTCCAAGGCACGGCATTGTGTCACGGTACAAGTGGAATCGAGCAGGTTCATAGCTGAATTCTGATCGCTTCCGACGTATCGAAACGTAATTCCGGAGATGCGACCGCTTGGGACCTGCTGGAGATAGAGGGGCCCACCGCGACGGGAAAAAATCTGCACCTCGTCTCGACCGGCCCCCACCAAATGAATCGGTCGCCCCGTAATAAACACTTTGTCCTCATAGATTCCGGGACGAATGAAGACCTGGTCATGCTCTCCCGCATCGAGTAGCGCCGCACAAGGCCGCGGGTACGAGTTGCCGTCATTTGCGTCGACGATCAACGTTTTTCCGCCGAGTGGATTCGGCGGAGGATCAGTCATCATGCCCATCTCCCTTCACCACTCCTCATTGTCCTCTGACCGTCGTCGTTCTGCTCCAGAGGCTCTGCTCTAAGCGACCGGACGGCATTATTTCGACCACAAGCAAGCAAGTCAAGTTCCCCACAAACCCTTTACTAAGCCACTTTTCCTGAGGTTGGCTCCCTTCTGTCAAGCGCGTAGGCTCACGCACAGATCGTACAAATCTGTCGCTCTCGTTGAGGTAGTCCCTCGGCAACTCTTGACTTCGAAAGGAGCCAAGCTCCTGGATTCTCTTCGGTTTTAGCCACGACGGATAGTTGCCTGGTGGCACGGCGATTGCGTTATCACGAGGGAAGGGTACCGAGACCTTGCCGAGCAGGACGGAGGGATGACGATGAAGATGAAGATGATGGGCATGCTTTCAGGAATGATTGTCGTGCTGTTTTCTCTCAATCTCGCGGTCGCCGCTCCTTCCAATATGCGGGATTCGTCTCGACAGCTCTATGATCGAGTGATGGAAGAATTTACGCACAGGGATTACGAGGCCGCGCTGGCCGGTTTTCGATTCTTTCTCGAACTCCACGGGCAGTCTTCGTTAGCAGCCAACGCGCAATATTGGGTAGGAGAATGTCAGTACCGACTAGGGCGTTACAAGGAAGCCCTGAAATCCTTCTATCACGTTGTGTCCTACTACCCCCTCAGTCCGAAGCTTACGGCCTCAACCTTGAAGATCGGACAGACTTATACAAGGATGAAGGATCACGAGAAAGCTCGTATGATGTACGAGCGAGTGATCGATCAATATCCTGAAAGCGCTGAAGCAGAGTTGGCACGAAAAGCACTCGACGCGGCGCCGCCGCGGGAAGAGGAAACGACCCCTCAACTAACCGGCAACAACCCTTCCGACTAGCGCGATCTCAGGACAGATAGAGTATGTATCGGTAATAGGTCGGGCCGTCATTCGCCATCGCCGACACCAAGCAGCTGAGACAGCTGAGGCACCGTATAGGACGTGTTTGGCTTCAAGGTGGTCAACGTGATGCCGGCTGCCTGTAGGACAGACTGGACTTCCCGTCTCCGTATAACCTCATGCGGCTGAGCGGGGGAACCTTCCTCAAGCAACACCACCTGATCCGCAGCCTTCGTTCCTGGGTGGACCAACACAAAGTCGAGTTGCTTCAGCGCGATCTGTCTCAACACCTGTAACCGAGCCTTTTTTTCTGCTTCGACGCTGACAACAGACCAGAGCGGAACCCTTGCAAAGACGAGATAGTGGTCTTCTACGGCCAAACGTATAAGATTGTAGAGTAAGAGATCAGTGTCAGTCAGCAGAGGCTGGGGGCTCAACGTGACGCCAGGAGGAAGGACAAAGGGCTCTTTCATGGCTGGCCCAGCGGTTGACGAGACCCTCAAGCGCCAAACCAGGAGCGCAATGGCAAGGCCGATGGCAAGGCCAAAGAATAGGTTCACCATCGTGCCGTTATCGCCTGGAAAGGGACTCACGCCAACGTGGCCCGTTCGGAACAATGGTTCCAAGGAGTACTGAATGGCGCGCTCCCGTCACAGACGGGATGTTGCCCCACTGTCCAGTCACGGTTTGATAAGCCAGTAGGGCAAAGGCCACAGCCTCAAACACCTTACTATCCCATCCCAGAGTCTCAAATGTAGTGACCGGAACCGGGGAGAAGACCGTCGCGAGATGGTTCATGATCGCACGGTTACGGACGCCACCGCCCCCCACCACCACTTCGTCGATCTCACCGCTGATCCACCGTCGCGAGGTTCCCACCGCCTTGGCCGTCCACATACTGCAGGTTGCCAACAGATCCTCGATCGAGAGGTTGCGTTGTTGCTGGGTTGTGATCAGCTCCTCGATGAGATCAGGCCCGAATGCTTCCCGCCCAGTCGATTTGGGTGGCCGTTTGGACAAAAAGGGATGGGCGAGCAGCTTGCCCAACAGTCGTGAGTCGACCTGCCCTTTCATCGCCAGTTTTCCATCACGATCCATCAATAATCGTCCGTTGGTCAGGCTCACCATGAGACTATCCAGGACCATATTGGCTGGCCCTGTATCGAATGCCTGCACCCCGTTGAGGTGCCCCCCCTTCGGCACATATGTGACGTTGCTGATGCCCCCGAGATTCACCACCAACCTAGCTCGACGTACGTGTTTCAAGAGCAGCGCATGTGCTGCCGGCGTCAGCGGAGCTCCTTGGCCGCCTGCGGCGATATCACGTGAACGGAAATTGGCCACAGTGGTAATTCCTGTTCGTTCGGTAATGACGGCCGGCTCGGCGATCTGGAGGGTTGAGCGAATGGCGCCGACTCCCGGCGCATGGATACCATGTGGAAGATGATGCACGGTTTGGCCATGAGAGCCGATTAATGCCACATCGCTCGGTTGAAGTTTCGCCTGTCGAATGACGTGCAGCGCCGCGTTCGCAAACCATTCACCCAATAGTGCATTGAGGTGACACACTTCAGCGACCGTTCCTGAAACCGACGCGGAGAGAATGCGCTGCTGTAACGAGCGTGGATAGGCCAGCGTGTGTGCCGCGAGCGTCCGCGCCTTCAGTGAGCGGTCTTGCCCTGTAATGTCCACCAGTGCCGCATCGACACCATCACCGGATGTTCCAGACATGAGTCCCACGATGAGCATCCTTTAATCCCTCCAGTGATCGCCTCGCAAGAGCTGTAGGACCGCTACGCTAATAGAACTACCCAGTGGGGTCAAGCAGCGAAACATCGTCAATACACGCCGGCTATACATGCAGATCGTTGCGTTGACAACGATAGGACCCGATGTTACCGTCCTCGCCCATGTTTATTTTCCGGTTCGTATTTCTTCTCTTGTGTTCCCTCATCGGCGCCGGCCTGATGGCAGCACCTCTAGCTCTTGCTGCCATGCCGGGCGAGCCCCTCAATATTGTCGTTACAATTCCTGTTCTGAAGGATCTGGCTCAACAAGTCGGTGGATCTCATGTACGGGTGACCTCTCTGCTGAGCGGCTATGAAAATGAGCACACGTATTCGCCGAGGCCGAGCGACTTGGTCGCAGTGCGAAAAGCCCGACTGTTGTTCGAGGTCGGGATCGGTCTTGAGGTATGGGTCTCCTCGCTGGTGAAGAATGCCGGAAGCCCGTCGCTTCGCGTTGTCACGACATCTCAAGGAATCGGCCTGATTCGTGACCATGCAGGTCATCAAGACGGGATACACCATGGGGGAAAAACAACCGGGCCAGGCGGCAACCCTCATATCTGGATGGACCCGGAAAACGTCGCCATCATGCTGCGCCATATCACCGAAGCTCTGATCGCAGCCGATCCCGCCCATGCCACAGACTTCCGAAACCATCAAGCTGTCTATCTTCAGCAGTTAGACCGGCTTCGAAAAGAACTCTCGGATCGAGTCAAACATCTGCCGGATCGTCGCTTCATCGCGCACCATCCAGCCTGGCCTTATTTGGCAAGGCGCTTTAACTTTGACGTGGTCGCGACCATTCAGATGCAATCCGGCACAGAGCCATCAGCCCTTCAGCTACAATCTCTGATCGATAAGATTAGGAAAGACCGGATCAAGGTCATTGTCTCAGAGATCCAACTCAGTCAAAAGCTTCCCGATCTACTCGCCAAGGAAACCAAGATACGAGTCGTTGTGTTGACCACGTTACCGTGAGGCCTACCAGGGACCGAGACCTACCTCGACATGCTCCGCTATAATGTGCTCCAATTAGCAAATGCTCTAGAGTCCCCGTAACGGCTTTGTGGGCCATCTCCTCAGCGCAGGAAGGAGCAGCGGGTTTCGTGCCAGATTCCCACGAGCCTATCATTCGGTTTGACCACGCGTCGTTCGGATTTCCCGGCGTCATTGCGCTCAAGGATATCTCCCTTTCCATCAACACAGGCGAGTTTGTCGGCGTCATCGGCCCCAACGGGTCGGGGAAAACCACACTCTGCAGAGCCGTACTGGGCCTCATGGCTCCTGTCGAGGGCCATCTCCATATTTTCGATTGTGCCTGCGATGAATTGCGATGTCACCATCGGGCGAAGATCGGATACCTTCCGCAAAAAGGTGTCGTAGACCGCAACTTCCCGGTCACGGTGCTTGAAACGGTGATGATGGGTCGCTATGGGGCGCTAGGTTTGTTCAGGCGCCCAGGACTGAAAGATCAGGAGATCGCGATCGAATCTCTCACCCATGTCGGGATGGAGAGGTACAAGGACACGGCTCTGGGCCATCTCTCCGGCGGCCAGCAGCAGCGTGTGTTCATCGCGAGGGCGTTAGCCCAACAGCCTAAAGTCCTCCTGCTTGACGAACCCACCACAGGACTCGACATTACGGCGCAGCATAATGTGATCGAGCTGGTCGAGCACCTGCACGACGAACTTGGACTCACCGTGCTCTTGATCACCCATGACATCAATATGATCCGTTCACGGGTGGACCGGCTCGTGCTCCTCAAGACCCGCCTCTACGCCGCAGGACCTCCCGCCGATGTGCTCAAGCCAGAAATTCTCAGTGAGGTCTACGGGAAAGACCTGGTAATTACAGAGAAAGACCTCGTCATTGTCGAGGACTACCACCACCATCATTAATCACACAGTACGATGCTCGAGCTATTCACCTATGACTTCATGCAGCGTTCTCTCCTCGCGGCGGCGATGGTGGGAGGGCTCTGTTCCGTCATCGGTGTGTTTGTCGTGTTGCGAGGGTTAGCGTTTGTCGGGGCAGGCACGTCCCATGCGGCGTTTGCCGGTGTGGCGCTGGGCTACCTCATGGGATGGCCGCCCCTGGGGCTGGCGATTCTCTTTGGTCTTGCCACAGTGTGGATCACGGGCTGGGTCGAAGAAAAAGGCCGGATGAAACTGGACGTCTCGATCGGCATTCTCTACACCACAACGATGGCGCTGGCCATTCTCTTCATCGGCCTCATGAAAGGGTATAACGCGGAAGTGTACGGCTATTTATTCGGCAGCGTGTTGTCGGTCACGAGTGAAGAGCTGCGCATCATCGGCGGGTTGAGCATCCTCGTGCTCGGTCTCATTCTCTTGTTTTCGAAAGAACTGTACTTTATCGCGTTCGATCAAGAGATGGCTGAGGCTTCCGGCATCCCAGCGCGGCGTATGTTCTTTCTTCTGTTGACGTTGGTCGCGCTCACCGTCGTGGTCTCTTTGAAAACCGTCGGTGCCATTCTCGTGTTTGCCATGATTCTGATCCCCGCTTCAACAGCGTATCAACTCACCTCCAGCCTTATGACGCTTACCCTCTATTCCATTATCATCGGCGTCACCACGGCCGTAGCTGGGGTGGTGATCTCTGCCACCTGGGATGTGCCTTCGGGACCTGCGATCGTTCTTCTTGCCACAACCGTCTTCTTTGTCTCGGTGTTTCTCTCTCCAAAAAGAATGAAACGTGCCGCACACGCTCACGCGCACTAGGTATCTCATTTCAACCCGACTGTAGGGCTATGCGTACAGCATCTGTGTCGTTCACGAGTCAGTCGCTGTCTTGCAAGGTATCGGATGACACCGGCGATGCCTAGACCGATACAGAGAATCGTGAGATTATCGCGGAAGAGGAAGCATCTATGGGCCTGAGGGCTA
>DATHTZ010000581.1:0-7011 GCA_035462675.1 Nitrospiraceae bacterium
TCAATGGATATACGATCGTGGATAAACAGCCCACCGGCACGTTGCCCATTGCGTCGAGCATGATGCCGGATTCGAGCAAGTACTATGTGTCCAACTACCTGGGTGACACCATCTCGGTGATGTGCGGTCCGTACCCGAAGATTAACTGCAGTCCGGGAACACTGATCAAGAATCTGAACTTACTTGATGACAATGCCGACAATAGCGGCTATTTGACTAACGGGCGGTATCTTGATCCGACGACGCCCGCGGCCTCCTCCCCCGGTCCGGCCGGTGGGTTTTCGGTCCAGACGCCGGTGAGCCCGGACGGGAAGTTCGTGGTGATCGGGAACACCCTGTCAGGGACGATCACCATCATTGACACCAAGACCGATACATTGGTCAGGAGCATCGCCTGTGATCCGGGCTGCCATGGGGTGAACTTCGGTGCCAAGAAAGGCGGCGGGTACTACGCCTATGTCACCCCCAAGTTTGCCAATCGCTTAATCGTGTTGGACTATGATCCCAACAACGATGGTGATGCGAAGGATGCGGTGATCGTCGGCGCCGTGGTGCTGGCGAACGACAATGTGCCGAAGGATGACAAGATCGTCGGCAACAGGGGCATGGGTGCCCAAGGTGTGATGGCGGTGCCCAACGTCTATAACGGGTGGGTCCAAGAGCTACCGATCGGCTACAAGGCCCAGCTCACGAGAGCACAGCGGAATCCGAATGGGCCTCTTCCTGGCCATAACCCTCACGATGATCATGAGTAGAATCGGCAGGCTCGCATAGCTGCATAGCCAAAGACCCGGTGACGATGGCTTAACACCATCGCACCGGGTCCTCTGGTTTTCTGGTCGCTCAGCTCCAGTTAACGCAAGAAATGGAGCAGAGCCTGAATCCAGAGAGAGGAATTCCACACCGCACTCTTTATCCCAAGCAATCGTGATTGTCGCAAAGACCTCGCTCTGAGCCGTCTTTTCAGCTTTGACACCACAAAACTCCCTATGTTAAAGTCCGCGGAACTGTTGAGGTTCTAGGCGCTTTCATCCACTTTTCTCAGGACATATCGTATGAGTACACCGAGCAAGCATGTGATCATTGTGGCTGGCGCTGGACCAGCCGGCATGGCCGTGGCCAGTTCACTCTCCAAGGCAGGCCATGAAGTCATCATTCTCAATCGCGACATCAAGTTCGGTGGGTTGGCTGAGTATGGGATCTTCCCTTCGAAACTCAAGCTGCGCGGTGGTCTCAAGAAGCAGTACTGGGATTTGATCGAGCGACCGAACGTCTACTATTTCGGCAATGTCTCAATCGGCAGAGGCAAAGACCTCACCGTTGAAGAGGTCAGAAACCTTGGCGCCAGCGCGGTCGTGTTTTCAATTGGCGCGCAAGGGACCAAGGCGATTGGGGTCGAAGGGGGTTCGGCGAAAGGGGTCTTTCACGCGAAAGATGTGGTCTACCATTTCAATCGACTGCCCGGTTTCGGCGACCGGCCGTTCGACATGGGCAAACATGTAGCCATAATCGGCGCCGGCGATGTGATGGTCGACATTGCCCACTGGCTGATTCGCTATAAAAAAGTCGAGCGGGTCACCGCGATCGTGCGACGTGGGCCTGCTGAGCGAAAGTACAATCCGAAAGAGATTCGCGCGGTGTGTGCCAACATGGATGTGGACGGGATCGCCAAAGAGTTGGCTCGGATTAAGGATCGCCTTGCCGCGGTCGGCCAGAATGCAGACGAGATGCTCAAGGGCCTGACGGACGAGTTTACGAAATGCGAACCGAAAGTCAGCGAGACGAAGATGGGCTTCAAGTTCCTCGCGTCTCCCAAGCGTATTCTTGTCGATGGAAACAACCGCGTGCGCGGTCTGGAGATGGAAGATAACAAGCTTGATCCAAAAGGTGAAGATACGGTAGCGGTTGGGCTGGAACAGTATTATGAATTTCCGTGTGACGCCGTGATCTTTGCCGTCGGCGATAAAGTCGATGAGACCGTTGGGCTGCCATACAAAAGCGGCATGTTCATCACGAATCCCAATAAGACCGGCAACGACCCGGACGATGCGCTCTTCCAAGCCTATGACGAAAACACAGGCGAAACCGTTGATGGTGTGTTTCTTGCTGGATGGGCACGAAAAGCGAGCGAGGGCTTAGTCGGCATCGCCAAGCGGGACGGGGATTGGTGCGCAGAGGTGGTGAACCGATACCTCTCCACAAAAACCTCGGGTAGTCACTCTGATACAAAAGTCGTCCTCGACAAGCTCGCCTCAATTCTCATGGCGCACAAGAGCCATCCGGTCGGTCTGGAGGGGCTCCGCACACTTGAATCACGAGAAAAAAATCACTGGGGTGAGGAGTGTATCGGAGAATTCAAATATACGAGCAACCAGGAAATGCTTGAATTGATTGAACGTGAAAAATCGTAGAGGATCGGTCGCTAGTTTCTACCCGTCTCCCCATTTGAGTTTTTCTCTGAGCACGTCGTAGTAGTTACTCTCTGGAAATCGGATCAATCTGGTTCGGTGCTCCGAGGTCTGAATCACGATCGTATCTCCCTGCGTGATCGCCACTCCTACCTGCCCGTCAAGCGTCGCCATCGCTCCGTCATCTTTACTGGTGAGTGTCACATCGATCTTGGCGTTGCCCGGCACGATCAATGGCCGATGCGTCAGCGTATGAGGGCATACCGGCGTCAGGATTAATGACTGGACTGCCGGATCGATAATGGGACCTCCAGCTGAAAGGGAGTAGGCGGTGGATCCCGTCGGGCTGCTCACGATCAGCCCGTCGCCGCGTAAGTTGGTCACGAACCGTCCTTGAATCGCGATCTTGAGTTCGATCATGCGGGCCAGCGTGCCCTTGCTGACCACAACATCGTTCAACACCACCCCCTGCGCGACTGTTTCTCCATGCCGATGAATATGCGTTCGTAGCATGAGCCGCTCATCGAGGACAAAGTCATTCGCAAACACCCGCTCAAGTGAGGGGTATAAGTTCTCTAACCGGACCTCGGTTAAAAAACCGAGTCCACCCATGTTGACGCCGAGGATGGGAATGCTTCGTTCCCCGGCGAGTCGAGCGGCATTGAGCATGGTTCCGTCGCCGCCCAAGACCAGAAGGACATCCGCTTTGCTTGCAAGCTGAGTGTTCTGATAGCCACCCTGTTCACCGAGGAGAATCGCCGACGTTGTGTCCAGGATCACGTCGATGCTGTGAGCCCGGAGCCAGGCGATCACATCGTGCAGCGTGCTTTTGATCTCAGGAAACTTGGGCTTTGCAAGAATCCCGATACTTCTGCTTTTCATGCGGTGAAACCCTGTTGTGATGCTCTGTCGGTACCGGTGGAAAATTTCGAGATTGTATCGGGAGGGTTCTTTTGAAGTCAACGAACCAGAGTGCGGCAAGCCGTAACCAGAATGCGTTTTGTCCAGTCCAGTTTCTTGGTATGTGCGATTGTCTCGTAGCCTTGACACTGAAAATCCTTCTAGTTAGAATTAGGCCAGATTTTTCGAGAACTTTGCGCACAGGGAACCAGATACACGCTCCACGGAAAAGGAGGCAGGATGTTCGAAAGATTTACGGATAAGGGCCGGAAGATCATCATCCTTGCACGGGAAGAGGCTGAGCGTCATCAAAACGACTACCTCGGAACCGAGCATCTCGTCTTGGCCATCCTCCGTGAATCCGACGGAATTGCCCTGATGATTTTGAAAAAGATGGGGCTCTCGACCGAACAAATCCGCTTGGAAATTGAGCGAAATTTGCCCGGCGGCGTGACCACCATGACCTTTGGTGAAATTCCCTTCAGCCCTCGGGTCAAAAAAGTCATCGAATACGGGGTCGAAGAAGCCCGTCTTCTTGGACATAATCATATCGGCAGCGAACATCTCTTGTTGGGCCTTCTCCGAGAAGAGGAGGGAATCGGCGGGAAGATCCTCCGCAGCCTGGGCGCCAATCTCCTGACCGCCCGACAATTGACCGTGACGTTTCTGCGGAAGTCCACCCCCCGTGAACGAGATCGAAAGAGTAACACCCCTGCGCTCGATGAGTTCGGCCGCGATCTGACCCAGCTTGCCCAGGCAGGGCAGCTCGATCCCGTCATCGGCCGAGCCGACGAAATCGAGCGGGTACTTCAGATCCTGAGCCGGCGTTCAAAAAACAATCCCGTGCTCATCGGAGAAGCCGGCGTCGGCAAGACCGCTATTGTCGAAGGTCTCGCCCAACGAATTATCCAGTCGGAGGTGCCAGATAACCTTCTCTCGCGACGCGTCATTGCCCTCGACCTCGGTTCACTGGTTGCAGGAACGAAATATCGCGGCCAATTCGAGGAACGGCTGAAAGTCGTCATGAAGGAAATCGTACAGGCCGGGAATATCATTATCTTCATCGATGAACTCCATACCTTGGTGGGAGCAGGGGCGGCGGAAGGATCAATTGATGCCTCCAACATGCTCAAGCCGGCGCTGTCGCGGGGCGAAATTCAATGTATCGGCGCCACGACGCTCGATGAATACCGAAAGCATATTGAAAAAGACGGAGCGCTCAAGCGACGGTTCCAGCCGATTCACGTCCAGCCGCCGAGCATCGACGAAACGGTGCTGATTATCCAAGGTCTCCGTGATCGGTACGAAGAACATCATGGTGTCGAGATTTCTGAAGAGGCCATCCTCGAGGCGGTCAAGCTGTCAGATCGATACATTAGCGACCGTTTCTTGCCGGATAAGGCCATTGATTTGATCGACGAGACAGGGTCACGGGCCAAATTGCAAACCTATGCGTTGCCGTCGGAACTGAAGGCGATGGAGCAAGAGCTGAAAAAAGTCTCTCGTGACAAGGAACTAGCCATCTCGATGCAGAACTTTGAAGAAGCCGTTCGCCATCGAGAGGAAGAAGAACGGCTGCGCAAACTCCTCGATGAATCCAAGCGTGAATGGAAGAAGACCCAGGAAAAAAACAAGCCGACGATCGGAAAAGAAGAGGTCGCGTATGTTGTTTCTAAGATGACAGGTATTCCACTCTTCAAGCTTGAAGAAGAAGAATCGAACAAACTCCTGCGCATGGAGGAATTCCTCCATAAACGTGTGGTCGGACAGAACGAAGCGATCTCCGCCGTGGCTCGCGCCATTCGACGGTCACGCGCCGGCCTGAAGGAAGCGAAGAAGCCTATCGGGTCTTTTATCTTCCTGGGACCCACCGGGGTAGGAAAGACTGAGCTGGCACGGACGCTAGCGGAGTTCCTCTTTAATAGCGAAGACTCGCTTATTCGGATCGACATGTCAGAATATCAGGAAAAATTCACCAGTTCACGGCTCTTCGGTGCCCCTCCGGGATACGTGGGATATGAAGAAGGCGGCCAATTAACCGAACGAGTTAGGCGTCGGCCCTATTCAGTCGTTCTGTTCGACGAAATCGAAAAGGCCCATCCTGATGTGTTCAATATTCTGCTACAAGTATTGGATGATGGGGTACTGACCGACAGCCTTGGACGCAAAGTCGACTTTAAAAATTGTGTTATCATTATGACCTCCAATATAGGGACGAAGATGATTCAGAAGGGGGTCTCGCTCGGATTCCAGAGCACGGAAGGCGATCAGGAGCGCCATAAGAAGGAAGAAGTGTTAGGAGAATTGCGTCGTTCGTTCAGCCCAGAGTTCCTAAACCGGATCGACGAAATCGTGGTCTTCCATCAATTGGACAAAACGCATCTTTACAATATTCTCGATATCCTCTTGGGTGAACTCAACCTCCGTCTGCTCGACAAGGGTGTGGAGATCGAGGTCGAAGACGACGTCAAGCAATGGTTGATCAAGGAAGGCTACGAACCGCTCTACGGAGCCAGACCGATGCGACGGACGATTCAGCGCGCAATCGGCGATCCGCTCTCCGAAGAGATGATTCGTGGACGATTCAAAGAATGCCGAAAGATCCGCGTGGTGCTTCGCGACGGTGCGCCAGCATTCATCGAGCAGGAGGCGATGGCTGGCGTCTAATGTCCCAGCCCTATACGAGATGTTCGCCATCGTAGAGAGTACGACACGGCCCTTGTGGCGCCAGCGGCCACAAGGGCCGTGTCATTTTCATCTCTTTGAGAATAATGTGCTTGTCGAAGGTTCTGATCGCGTGATCGGCAACGAACTCATGATGACAACCGTTGTACAGCCTACCGAAGCCTGGATACCAGGGCCTATCCTCGGTATCGAGACGTCGTGTGATGAAACAGCCGCATCGGTACTGGCCGCAGACGGCGCTGTCCTCTCGAACATTATTACGTCACAACATGCCGTGCATCAGCGATTCGGCGGTGTTGTTCCCGAACTCGCCTCCCGTGCTCACATAGAGTTGATTGAAGTTGTTTCATCCGACGCGTTGCAACAGGCTGGTCTTACATGGGCGGATCTCACGGGAATTGCCGTCACCCAGGGACCAGGCCTAGCCGGCGCGTTACTCGTCGGGGTCAACTATGCAAAAGCACTGGCCTATGTCTTGAATATTCCGATGGTCGGCGTCAGCCATCTTGAGGGCCACATCGCTTCCGCCTGGTTACAGGATCCAGCATTTCCGTTACCCTGTGTAGTCCTGATCGTATCTGGTGGACATACCCATCTATATTTTAAGGAAGTAAGCGGCCACTGTCGGCTCCTTGGCGCGACCAGAGATGATGCGGCAGGGGAGGCGTTTGACAAAGGCGCTCAGTTGCTTGGATTGGAGTACCCAGGAGGACCAGCCATAGATCGCTTAGCTCGACAGGGAAATCCAGACACCTTTACGTTTCCCCGGGCGTATCTTAAAAATGGGAATCTCGACTTTAGTTTCAGCGGCTTGAAAACGGCGTTGCTCTATAAACTTCAAGCGATGCCTGAGAGATCTTGCGTCTCGCAAGCTGCTGATTTGGCGGCCGGCTATCAGGAAGCCATCGTGGACGTTTTGGTTAAAAAATCCTTTGCCGCAGTTCGGTCATCCGACGCTCGTGCGTTGGCCGTTGTCGGAGGGGTGTCTGCCAATTCTCGATTACGCACGCTGCTCCAG
>DATHTZ010000582.1:0-7465 GCA_035462675.1 Nitrospiraceae bacterium
CATCCTGTTAAAGGAGGAAGATGATGAAGCTGAATATGTTTCCGTTGCTGGTCTTCGTGGCTTCTCTTGCCATTCCCGCTGGGGCCGCCGAACGACACATGATGCAGTCACTGGTGCCTGCCGACAAGCTGGCCGAAGCGCGCGCCCTCACAAGCCCCTTGCCGAAATCTCCGGAGATCGTCGAGAAGGGTAAGGCGCTCTATGACGGGAAAGGGGCTTGCTTCAATTGTCATGGGAAAGACGGGGACGGCAATGGGCCATTGGCTGCTCAACTGAATCCCTCGCCTCGCAACTTCCGGCATCATGGATTCTGGCGCCATCGTACGGAAGGAGAAATTTTCTGGGTGATCAAGAATGGGTCAGCGAATACCAGCATGGTTGGATTCGGCGGGCAGCTGACGGACGAAGAGATCTGGGCCTTAATCCAGTACGTGCGCGGCTTCGCCGGCGAGTACGGGCCCGGCATGATGGGGCATGGAGAAGGCATGGAACCCATGATGGGACGAGGTGGCGGGATGGGCGGCATGGAACAAGGTGGACGGAGAGGTGGAATGGAAGGCATGGGTGGACAGTAGACGGGCAGTTGTGAAGGTGACGTCAACGGCCGATAACCGTCATCCTCAATTTTCCATGTGGAATATTCAATTCAGATTTCTAACTTCTACAAATAAGTTGAATCCTTTTGAACCCTGCATGTCTCTCACCGTCAGTCGCGGTGGAGGGTCTCTCGGCCTAGATGAACTAGGCGAGGATCCTCCAGTTCCTAACACCAGGAGGTCTTCATGATTCGAGCACTGAGTATCGCATCGATATTGAGTTTCGCGGTGTTTTCCGCTGGCGCTGCGTTGGCTCAGGACAATGCCCCTGCTCCAGCTGCTCCGGCAGCGGAAAAGAAGCCGGGCCCGGCGGATGGCTTTACCCTTCATGTCATGGCCCCGCACAAATTTGAAGACGGTACCGTGCATGGCCCCTATCACCATTACTGCAAGGGAATTTCTCCGGAAATCCTGCAATGTCTGCTGTTTGAATCGACTGATCCTAATGCGCGGCTCACGGATGTCGAGTATTTCGTTGCAAAGTCCGTCTCGCGGAAGGACGTACCGCTGAAAGCCTGGAACAAGTACTACCATGACCACGAGGTAGAGATTGCCACCGGTCGTGTCCAGATTCTCGATATGCCGGAAGCCCAAGCCAAGGAAGTCGCCGCAGTTGCGGCTCAGACGGACGGGATCATCTTCCATCTCTGGCCAGATGGAGCCAAAGCGCCCACCGGCGTGGTTGGCCACCCGCAATCGGTCGGCCACAAGCATCGAACCAAGTAAGCTCAAAAGTATAGACGTGGGCGGGGAGAGCGTGGTTACGCGGTCTCCCCGTCTGTCTTCACCTCATCTGGAGAAGGATCGTGTGCCATGACCAATCGAGTCGGGATCATGTTCATTGTGTTACTGATGGGTGGAGTTCTCATGACTGTCGAGGACCTGGCGTGGGCGGCTGACAAGATGGTCATGCGTCCGCGGGTACCACGCGATCAGATCGAGGCGGCCCGCGCCGTGACAAACCCCTTCCCTGCCGACGAGGAGATCATTGCGAAGGGCAAAGCGCTGTACGAAGGGAAAGGTTTCTGCAAGGTGTGTCACGGGCCTGATGGGAAAGGGCTTGGAGAAGATATTGCACCGGGAAGCCTAAAAGGCCCTTTACCGAGAAATTTCACCGACAAGAAATGGCAAGCCGCTCGAACCGATGGGGAACTGTTCTGGATTTTGAAGAATGGCAGCAAAGGAACTGCGATGGCATCTTTTGTCCCACTCGTCCTGACGCAGGAAGAAGCCTGGCAGGTGTTGCGATATGTGCGGTCCTTCGCGACAGAGAAGAATTGATAGGCCTGTCTAGTGATGCCCGTTGGTCGAGCAGGGCAAATCGCTCTATGACGGGAAGGGAGGTTTGCTTCAACTGTCATGGAAAAGATGGGGATGGGAATGGACCGTTGGCTGCTCAACTGAATCTCTCGCCTCGCAATTTCCGGCATCATGGATTTTGGCCTCATCGTACGGAAGGCGAAATCTTCTGGGTGATCAAGAACGGATCGCCCGATACCAGCATGGTGGGATTCGGCGGACAACTGACGGATATAGAGATCACCACCCGATTGGTTGCCTCCACTCCTGCGGGCCAACAGGAGCCTGATGGATTTCCACCAGGCTCAATCGTATTCCGCAGTCTGGCAGGAAGCGATGGCTGTCACGCCGCGGATTTCCACTGTCGCCTTTTGCATCACGTCACTCACCCTTTCAGACCTGGAATGCCACAGTGATTCCCTCCCTCCTGTGAAGGACCTCTGAAACCCTCGTCAATTCAAGACGGTTGCTGACCGACTCGCCCTGACCTCGTGGCATGGCCTTCGCTTTTCATTGAAGAGAACCCAGTTTATCCAAGGAGGAATTGTCATGGACAATCGAGAGATGAAATGTTCGGGACCGACCGTTGCACTTGCATTCTTAGGGGGGGCTGTGGCTGGAGTGGTGGCAGGGTTTCTTTTTGCCCCGAAGCCGGGGGAGGAGACGCGTCGGGCTTTGAAGGGGTATGCCAGGAGGACCGAGGAAGAAGTTCTGGAGAAGGCGAAAGAGGCGCGCGCCGCCCTGGATGAGACTATTGAGCGCGGCAAGCATTTCGTCGAAGAGAAAGCGGCGGATGTCGAGGCGGCGATCAAGGCCGGACGAGAGACCATCAAGGAAAAAATGAACACATGTTGTAGCTGACATTGCCGTTGTCAGGGAGGGTTATTGCCATGCTACTGGTCGAGGGTATTCGGAAGAAGCTGTTAACCCAACGGCGTGACTTGTTTTGTCAGGTTGCTCAGACTGAAGAGGAACTGCGCTGGTTCCAAAGCGATATCGAAAGCGAAGTAGAGGAGCGGGGGCAAGAGGAGAGCATGGTTCGGCTGCTTGATCGTCTGGATGGGCGAGCGAAGGCCGAGATCGAGGCGATCGACCGAGCACTCCTCAAGCTGGGGACAGAGCAGTACGGCCGATGCGAGCGATGCGGAACGGCTATTCCCCAGTCCAGGCTGGAGGTAGTCCCTTCGGCGGCCATGTGTATGGCGTGCGAGCAGGCGGAGGAGAACCAGGCGACGCTGAGGAAATAACTGATGCGAGCCGTCCGTTTCCATGGCCGAGGGGGGCAGAGGAGCGGTCACACCTACCTATATCCTTGCGCTCAAGTTGGTCCGACAGAACAAGACCATGGTGACCGTCGGTGACGTGTCTCCCGGATTTGTTCTGTCCTTCGGGCGAGTGGTCAAGGCGGCGGTGGTTTTTGGGCTTTGCCCGTGATCATGCTGAGAGTTCCGCGCGCTCACCGAGCACAACTACCACCCAGAGAATTCCCGACGTGTCGACTGAACAGCCGGAAACGAACCGATATGGAATTTAAGGACTACTACAAACTCCTCGAGGTCGACCGCACGGCGACGGCGGACGACATCAAAAGCGCCTATCGGAAGTTGGCGCGAAAATATCATCCGGACGTGAGTAAAGAGCTGCAAGCGGAGGCGCGCTTTAAGGAGATCGGCGAAGCCTACGAAGTGCTTCAGGACCCGGAGAAGCGCGCCGCCTATGACCAACTCGGCAATCGCTGGCGGGCGGGACAAGAATTTACCCCTCCACCGGAATGGGCTGCAGGCTTCGAGTTCACCCCTGGCGGCGCGTCCGCGGCGGAAGCCACCGGCTATAGTGACTTCTTCTCCACCCTGTTCGGCAACTTCTCCCGTCACAGCGCATCCACTCGTGCTCATGGCGACGACCATCATGCCAAGATCTTCATCGCACTCGAGGATGCGTTTCACGGCGGAACCCACACGATTACCCTGCGTTCGCCACAGGTGAATGCGCAAGGCCAGGTGGTGTTACAGGAGCGATCGCTTCACGTGCAAATCCCCAAAGGCATCCGTGAAGGCCAGCATATCCGATTGACAGGGCAAGGTGCGCCGGGAGTCAATGGAATGTCCGCGGGCGACCTCTATCTCGAGATCTGTTTTCACTCCCACCCCCTGTACCAGGTACAAGGCCGTGACCTGTCTCTCTCATTGCCGCTTGCGCCGTGGGAAGCAGCTCTCGGAGCCACGATCAAAGCGCCGACTCCGACCGGGGTGGTTGAAGTCAAAATCCCTCCGGGTTCGCAGAGCGGGCGAAAGCTAAGACTCAAAGGGCGCGGCATTCCCGGCGAACCGGCGGGCGATCTCTATCTTGTCCTGGAAGTGGTCCTTCCTGCAGCGGAGACGGAGCAGGCACAACAGATCTATCACACCATGGCGCGGGAGCTGGCCTTCAATCCGCGCCACTCACTCGGAGTCTGACCGATGGATAGGGAGAACGAGATTCTGACGGGGAGCGTGGTAGGTGATGAGGGCGTGCTGGCGCTCGAGGAGTTGGCGAGGGCCTGCGGGGCGGAGGCAGAGTGGATCGTTGAATTGGTGGCAGTGGGCGTGCTGGCGCCGCAAGGGAGAGAGACCCCGGATTGGCGATTTCGCGCGGCGGATCTTACGTGTGCCCGACGAGTCGCCCGGCTGCAGAGGGATTTCGGAGCGACCATCGAGGCGGCTGCGGTGATGATCGATCTGCTTCATCAGATCGATCAGTTACGCGCTCGCCTGAGGCAGGCAGGCCTGGATGTGGATTAGGTGGAGACACCGTGAGGGCTCGGAAGATGGCTGGTTCGACAGTTCGCTCCACGCGCGCTACCGGTGTGTGCGCGTATCCCTGACAGACGGTGTCGTTTTTATAATGGTTCGTGTCACGGACATACGTCATGAGAGAACTGCGGCATATCGTGTGCCCCCGGTGCCAGGCCATCAATCGCGTTCCGGACGTACGCCTCGTTGAGGGCCCAAAATGCGGCCAGTGCCATGAGCGATTGTTCACCGGACACCCGATTGCACTGACGGTGGCAGACTTCGACATGCACGCCACCCGCAGCGACATTCCGCTGGTCGTGGATTTCTGGGCGCCGTGGTGCGGGCCCTGCCGAATGATGGCTCCGGCGTATGAGCAGGCTGCCAAGATTCTGGAGCCACACCTTCGCCTGGCCAAGGTGAACACGGAGGAGGAACAGGCGCTGGCGGCCCGCTTCGACATTCAGAGTATCCCGACCGTGATGTTGATTCGCGGAGGGCGTGAAGTGGCGCGGCAATCCGGGGCACTTGGCGCGCAGGATATTGTGCAGTGGATCCGTGCCTATCTGTGATTCGAACATTCGACGCGTCAGACTTCTCCCGTTACGGGATGGAGCGCGTCACTCTACCTAGACACGTTATCGGCAAGCTTGATATCTTTCCTCCGTGAGGAAGATCTGAGCCGATTGTGACAAGGGCGCCGCCTGGCAGTAAACCAGGCTTGATGGTGCTGATCACTTCATTTATTTATTGATATTTGAACCACCTTTGAAAATTCGCCCTACCAATCCAATTCGTACAGTGAGGAGAAAAATGAGTAAATTGATCGTTGCTGCCCTGCTTGCTGCTCCCCTGATTATCTTGCAGCCAGTGTGGGCCCATACCGATGAGTCTCTGGATGCGATGCCGTCGCCGCATGGCGGGCAAGTTCGTGCGGCAGGCCCCTATCATCTGGAGCTTGTTGCCAAGGACGGAGAACTGGTACTGCATGTGACCGATCACGCATGGCAAGAGATTCGTACCGATGGGGGAGAGGGTAAGGCAACTATTCAGCAGGGTAAAGCTGGAAGCAAAACCACCGTCAAGCTGGATCCGTCACAACAGAATATGCTGACGGGTAATGGCGAGTTTCATGTCACACCGGAGACAGTGATTGTGGTATTCGTCAAGTTGCGGGAACAGGATGCGTATGGTGCCAGGTTTACTCCGCTGAGGCCAAAGTCTGTCGGAGCAGGAAAGAAAGCGGGCGGTGGTGGTCATAGTCATGATCATGACCTTCAGCATCAGCACCATTGAGAGGCAGGATGTGGTCGTTTTCGTGTAGGGATCGCGTTCAGAAATGGGCGCGCCTCCATAGGCTGACACAAATGAGCGACGTACATGTCACCATTATATAGGGGGAGACAGATCCTCCTCGGAAGGGTCGCGCTGGGTGTTCTTTGTATCGTATTGTCAGCTGGTTGCAGCGAGGTCGAACGTCGCCAGGGTGAGCAGCAGTCCATTCCGTATCTCACGTCCGATTCCAGGCATCCCATTCCACTGTCCCCATCGGCTGGGAAAGAGCATCGTGCGGTCATGTTACAGCACCTGGAGACCATTCAGGTGATTTTGACCGCGTTGGTAGAAGAGGACTACGAGTTGGCAAGAGGGCTGACGGAGTTGCACCTGGGGTTCTTTATGCACCGGTTGGCGAAGGCGAGTCAACCGTCCGAGAAATTTCCACCCGCCTATCACGATTTGGCTGCGGCGCACAATGCGGCGGCTGAAGATTTGGCAAGGATCATTCCCACTCGGGACCTGAAGCAGATCTTGCCGCAGCTCAACAACGTGTTGAAGGCCTGTGTGGCTTGTCATTTGGAGTTTAAAATCAGAGAGCAGTCATAATGTATTGGAGGCACCATGAGTGAGCAGAAAACCATCACTGCATTTTTTGAGCAGGACCATGATCAGTTGGATGAGTTGTTCAAGACCTTTCAACAGTTGAAACGGTCTGAGTTCGCCAAGGCCAAGGAAGCATTCGCAGCATTCAAGTTCGGCTTGCAGCGACATATTGTGTGGGAAGAGGATCTGCTGTTTCCGCTATGGGAAAAGAAAACAGGCAGGTTTGAAGAAGGGCCGAGTGTTGTGATGCGTGGGGAGCATCGGCAGATCAAGCAGCAGCTTGAGGCCATTCATAGTAAAGTGGCGGAGCAGAATCCAGACAGCGATAAAGAAGAACAGGCGCTGTTGGATCTTCTCGGTTCCCATAATAGAAAAGAAGAGCGGGCTCTCTATCCCGCCATCGATCAGGTGACCAATGCGGAAGAACGTGAAGCCGTTTTTCAAAATATGAAGAACATCCCCGAGGAGCGATACAAGCTCTGTTGCGGTCAGCACTGACGGAGATTGACTGACAGGGTGATGTGATGACTGACTCAAAGCGTAGGATTCTCCGGGGACCTTTTCTTGCAGGCCTCCTTCTCGTGGGCTTGTCGGCGAGCGAGCTGATACAGATGGTTGAGATAAATGCCTGGGCAGCTTCTCCGCCGTCGTCCAAGGGCAGAAAGGCGGCAGGCGATGCCGAGCGGGGCAGAGCAGTCTTTAACGGGAAGAAGGGCGTGTGCTACTACTGCCATGGCATGGATGGGAACATGGAACAACGACCGCAACTCGCAGCCGACACCGCCGCGCTCATCGCTCAACTCAATCCGCCACCGGCCGATCTGAGAAATCCGAAGGCGCTCTACCTAAAAACCGACAAGCAGCGTGCACGTGCAATCAGGAAAGGACACACGGGCACAGGCATGTTCCCAGACACCA
>DATHTZ010000583.1:0-4056 GCA_035462675.1 Nitrospiraceae bacterium
GGGTGTCGTAGACACAGTGGCTGGCACGCCGGATTGCCATACCCCCACTGTACAAGATCGGTGCTGCCTCCGGCAGCAGGCCTTTTTCCTCCCCGCCCTGCCGGGCGGGGCATCCAAAGGCGATTTTTCGTGAACTACTGCCAGAAAATCTCTGCCTGTATGCCAACCACTAAGGCCAAACATTAATGACCATGCTTGACAGTTCCAGTTGCATTGAGAATCCGATCATCAACCCTCCATTCGACGAGCCGACTCGGCTTTTTCGATTCACCGACGAGGGAATTACGAATGAGGAGGTTGACGGCCGCCGGACGAACTCATATTTCGTGCCTATCGCCAAGCCCAAAAAGAAAGGAGCAAAACAGCTTCAATTCGACACGGAATGGACACAAGACCGCATCAAAGAACATAAGCTCGTCAACGATATCCGCCGCCGTGTCGGACTGTGGCGCAAGGGCGGCTATGTTGGTGTGATTCTATTAAACAGCAGTCATCAAGCATTTTTTATAAGGTGGCGACGACCACGTTGAACGCGAGGTTTCATGTCTGAAACAGAAATTTCTAATCGAGATGCCGCTTCCTGGTTTGTGATCCCTTCAAGGTCAACAAGATTCACTGCTTGACGATATTTCAGTGGTAGCCTCTCTCACATAGGTCGAAGGCAGCCTGACAACTCTGTCCGAACTTCGTTGGGCACACTTTCTAGCAAGTCAGACGAAATGGTTTCTTCTTCCATGTTTACGGCAAGTCCGACCGACGATTCCCGGCGTTCATCTAAGGATCGATAGTGACATGCCGAGCTATTTGAAAGGTCCACGAGAGGAGCCGATTCGGGTCTTGCAATCTGTGAAGGTGTCATCCCGATCCAGAAGGTCAACGAGGCCTACGACAGACTGCTCAGGTCTGATGTGAAATACCGATTCTCGATCGATATGGCTTCTCTCAAATCTGAGTAAGCCGTGTGCCGCTTAAAGAAGAACGAATGCAACATCAAAGGAACAACAATGCAAAAGCGTACCCGGTCTTAATGGTGTCGGATGAATTCCATTAATAGTTGATTCTGACTACAAGAACCTTTTGAATGGTTCGTCATCTCCATCCACCGATGAGCGTCTTCAGGTTGTCCCAGGTCCAGTTGTAGACGATGTCTGATGACATCGCTGAGGCTGGCTTTGTGCAATTCCTATCTGGGTAAGCCTGCAAGAGGAAGTATGGCGTGTTTTTCTCCTGAGCAATCGTCAATTCTGCAGCCATGCCTTTCGCTAGAAATGCGTCCACCCCACACAGGACAATTACTACGTCGATGTTGGCCATTCGGCTCCTGACTTTGTCCCCCCAGTCACTTGCTAGAGGATCCCTCGCCGAAGCATCGGCAATTTCGAACGGACTGTCAGGTAGTCTTGATTGTTCGGCGAGCAAGAACTTTTTCTCTTCCTCATGCTCGAAGTCGTAACTGATGAAGACCCTGCTCTTTCTGGTCATGTGTCGATTCCTTTGGAAGTTTGCCCGGCTAACTATTAAGTCGGCTCCCGCGGGTCCGGGCAAGGGGTTGAGGATGCCACCGGAGAGACGGTCCAATTTCCCACTCTGGCGCTCTCGCCTTCGATCCGGCTCGGTCTGCCAGAACTTAACCGAGGTCGACAGCGTCTTCAAGAAATTACTCTAGCATAGGTCGCGGGTCTGTTGCGCACCATCCTCTCTCGTTACCACGACAGAGAACGACTTCCCGTCATCGCTGAGGGTACCCGTGGCTTCTATCAGGTTTTTCGTGGAATCGTCTTCGGAACGCACGAGCACTCGAATCACGTCACCAGACTTGGCAGTCGCGATGTGTAAGCAGTTCGATGGGTGAGGACGCGAGTCGGTGATTCAAATTCGGCCATTGTACGTTCCTCCAAGTCGGAAGGTGATATACGCTCTCGGGCGCGCTGTTATAGCCGAGGTCATGGCTCCGACCATAACATCAGGGTGTTACCCGCACGGTGCCTAATGTGAGGGCCAACGCAAAGATGAGCCGCAGAGACCATTGGGTCTCTGGTCTGTAATCAGGCATCCGGCAGTGGGAGCTAGTCATGGACACTCCATGCGCGCGATTAGTGTAAACACGGGCCTATAGGCAGCTGTACCCTCCCCGCAAACTTGTCGAAGCTAGCAAAGCCCCTAGTTTGAGGTGATCTGGGATAACTCCCTCAGATAGAGAGATGCCGCAACTCGTGCAGCAGGCCGTGAGCGAAGGACGCCACGCCTATGTGCTGGTCAACAATCGCTCTGAGGGTAATGTGCCACAAGCGGTGCGGCGCTTTCCGATCTGCTAATAGACTCGATAATCCCTGGCTTTTTCGACAGAAAGAACGGAAGCGGGTCCTTGGCTGTGAATTGTTCGCAATGATTGTCCGTCAACACCGTGCGGCTCAATAAGAGCAATGATCCTCTCAATGAGAGCGGAAGATGTGGCGCGGGAAAAGAAATCGAAATGGCTCTTCCCCTCTCGTTGTCAGCTGAGGGCATGTCGTGCGAGCATTTCGCAGGGAGAGGGCGGGGCTTCCGAGGTTCAGAGTGTACGACCTGAGGCATACCTTCGCGTCGTTATTGCTCTCATGGAATATACCGTTGCCCTATGTCAGCCAGCAATTATGGCACTCGAAACCCTCGATCACGCTCAAGTTCCATACTCGATGATTCCGAGCGGACAGGACCATCGGGTGAACGTTTTGGATGTGCTGACACGGTAATGACACCAGCCACTACTTCCAGCGAAGCATCTGTGCTTGCCTTACCTGGTTGATTGTTTTGGGGGGCCGTGTAGGGGTCGAACCTACGGCCCGCTGATTAAGAGAAGCTTTTCTACCACGTCCAACTATACGGATAACTGCTACATCTTTGACCTTTCGCGGGACCACGAAGTACCTGCCCTCTCCTGACCTTTCGCGTCATGTGATGCCAGGACACCAGTACCGACACTGGCATCCGACCCCCCGTACCCCATAATTTTTCAAATTCCAAACCCCACGTGGGAACTAATTCGGCTGGTGCACCAACTTTTGACCGATTTGAAAATTTGACTACGGCTGAAACAGGGTTGTCACGACGTCCAAGATTGCCTTATACGACTCCAAAGGAGGGCACTATGGCTGACGACCAGCACGTGCAATCACTCATTGAGGAAGCCCAGGAAGCCGCCAGCAAGCCGATGACGTTCAAGGACCGAAACCCCATGAGCGAGCGATGGTTCGGGCAATTGGCAGGGTAGGCGAGCAGACCTGCATGATGGACGACGAATGATAAGTGGCATCAGGAACGCCTTGCCTATCTCGAGATCAACTTGAGGCGACAACAGGCAGCGAAGAAGACTATGTGGCCCATACCGCGCCACTCACTACCGCCTTACACGACCTACCTCCTTCTTCCTCCAACACCACACCGACCACAACCTTCCACCAACCAACCGGGTGAAGCCTCGCCCTGTTCCATCCCAACCTCTCACCCCATCCAAAGGAGACCACATGTCGGCACGTAACCAATCTTGAAATGCTATCGGAAAGAAAGTGATCGGTAAGGAAGCCGTTTATCACGGTGGCGACGGTCAATTCGCGTTCGTCACGCCGTGCAGGGAGGTGCATTACTCTCTATGGCCCTCAAGAGAAGAGGCGGATAACCGCAAGGCGAAGGTCGATAGGACGGGGTGCTGCGGTGGGTGCCGACCGTGGACGCATTACATTGTTGATTTAGGGGAAGTGAAATAGGCTTGTAAATGATGCTCAGTTGAGATGGACCCAGTCTGGGTGACTTGCGTTTCGTTACCCCTTACGATCATCATTAAGGGTATGAAAACAGTATTAATACTCACAATATGTTTATTGACTGGGTATGCTTACGCTGAGGAGACGAGGCAACAACAGATAGATCGTGCGATTGAATATAGCCGTTACATGCTTATCCGGTTGACTCCGGAGAGGCAATTCGATGATCCTTGTCGCTATGGGGCGGCCGGGTTATCCAACGACCATGCGAGAGTTTCGCGATCAATTGTCCTCACGAGAGGCGTGCCTGGACTAC
>DATHTZ010000584.1:0-6121 GCA_035462675.1 Nitrospiraceae bacterium
AGCGATTTCCGGCATATGGATTCACGATAAAGCCAACGGGGAAACCTTCCTGGAAATTAGCCCAAGGCAACACATCGTCCTTGCATGCGGCGGGCTCGGGAACGCCCAGATCTTGTTACAGCCGACAGCGACGTCAAAGATTCCCGTTGGCAATGAAAGTGGACTTGTTGGGAAATACCTCATGGATCATCCACATACAAAATGTGCAGATCTCTATGTGAACAAGGAACTTTTCAGCAAGGTCAATCAAAACTTTGGCACAAGTATTCCAGCCTATATCGCTTCTGACAAAATCTATTACGATGAATCCTTACTCGCGTGCACCATTTCAATTGAAAACGCTGATAACACGAGAGACTGCACGAGCGACATGCAAAAATATTTTGAACATACATTTAATAAGAGACTTGTTAAAGCCATCGGCTACGCAAGATCGGAGCAAGAGCCACAGGAGATAAATTCCCTAGACATCATAGCCGAAAAGAACTGGGCTGGGCTTTACAAACTCCGGACTCAGTGCGCCTTTTCAGCCCGTGACCTATGGTCTATTGACAAGACAACTAGAGCGTTTGCTGAATATATTAATGAGCGTCAACTTGGCGTTGCAAAAATCGACAATGAAAGCATCTATCGGAAAGCGCACGGAGGGGGGCATGCAATGGGAACGACGAGAATGGGATTTTCTGAGAAAGACAGCGTCTGTGATTCTAATGGGAAAGTTCATTCCTATCATAATCTCTATCTTGCTGGGAGCAGCGTTTTCACAACCAGTGGCGCATCACACCCCACGCTAACAATTGCGGCGCTAGCCCTACGCCTTTCTGACCACTTGACCAAGACTTTCTCTTGACAATATGAACAGAAGAACCTTTCTCAAATTATCTTTGTTTGTGTCGTGCAGTGGCCTTCTACATGTTTCTCACGGCGGCAATGTACTGGCTGCGCCAGTTGCAATGCCCAACACCACGGACGGGCACCAATCATTTGTCGAAATTGATGGCTGGATCGTCGAGAGTCAGCATAAACCCTCTCTGCGATCACTCGAGAATGCCAAATCGCCTGCCGCCTGCAACAGCGATGATCAGAACGTTGAAAATTCGAAAGGCTGGCGAAACAACTCTTTATTCAGATATATGAGATCATTTTTTCGGAATCGAGGTCAGGCTGAAGCTCGTTGAATTTTGAATGAGTGGCTCCTTCCGGGGAATAATCAAGGCCAGGGTGACACACCCGTGACTCAGGCATATGATGCATGGAGACACGCTTGAGCAGTTCTACGGGCGTCTTCACTCCCTAGGGGGGCAGTTCTCCGAGAAGCGGCTGGAGAAAATTCTTCGAGAGGTCTCTGCGCAAAAATACACGGAGACGGCGCTCAACGCGGTCAAGCGTTCGTCGTGTCGCTTTTGTCAGCCTTGCGCAAGCTCGTGGCACCCTTTGGGGAATCCTCAGCTCACACGGCGGCAGTACCTCGATCCAATACAACAAAATCGCGGTCATGGTCCTCCCGCCCGGTGCAACGAAAGGGACCGGTCTCGAACGGCTTCTTGCGTTGTGGCGAATCGCCACTATCGAGGAGATGAACTCCGAGAGGCACTCAATCAAGTTGTGTTAACGCATTACGAAGAGATCAGTCAGATGAGATAAGAATGGTTCGTCCGCTAATCTTTCAGCCTAAGCCCCGCGACACTCGCCTTGAATCATGGAGTGCCCCATTCACAATCTCAATTCACTACGGGGAGATACCGTCGATTCTGTCGCCCTTTGCGACAATGGCCTTTGGCGGGTTGGGGCACTTTGCCCTGAATTGGAACGGGCCGTCTCTTTCGTCTTCATTCCAGCGACTTAAACCTTTACGCTGTCGTCAATCTCTCGAATGGCTCTACCATAGCTCGACGGCATATCACTTGCTCCCCTGTGGCCATCAGAATGAAGCTGAGCCTTTCGGCGGCAGACCTAAGATTGACAACATTGATGTGAACCGCGCGTTCGCGCATAAAAAGGAGGCCTAACATGTCCGTCGCGAAGATCATCGAGATTAGTGCCGAATCGCCGAAGAGTTTCGAAGAGGCCATTCAGAACGGGATCACCCGAGCATCCAAGACCATCCACGGCATCAAATCGGCTTGGGTGAAGGAGCAACATGTAGTGATCGACAACGGCAAGGTCAGCTTGTATCGCGTGGACTTAAAAGTCACGTTCGTATTGGATTGACGAGACAAGGAGATGGAGGGAGTAGGGTTCCCATGCCAGCGGATATTCCCGGAGAGGTTCGAAGGTTGCCGCGCGTGGCATCGCCGCGGCGACCTGGCCTCGACACCTTGGTGTACACAATGTTGATGCCGGTAGGCGCAGCTGAGACCGTTCTCGACGCTCACCAAGTCTTTCGCATCCTCGGAGAAGAGACACTCAAAGATCCGGGCAAGCTTATCCCTCGCCGGCATATGCTGGAAGACATCCTCGCTTCCCACTTCGACTACACGGAAATGTCGATGCGAGCGCTCGCGGCTCACTGGGTCCCCCTCACAGCCGGCGAGCGCGCCGAATTCGTCGAACTCTTCAAGAGCTTTCTCTCCGATCGCTATGCCGAAAAAATCTAAGGCTATTTAGGCGAACAAGTATTCTATCTCTCAGAACGGATCGAGAGAACTATGCGGAGGTGCGGACCGAGCTGCGGTCGCGCAAAGTTGAAATCCCTTGGAGTACCGGCCGCACATGAAAGACGGAACGTGGCATGCCTACGACCTCATCGTGGACAGGGTCAGCCTGGTGAAGAATTACCGCACTCAGTTCAAGAAGATCATTCGCTCGTCGGCCTATCAGGAATTAGTCCGCCGGCTGCGCGAGCGCACCGTCGGAGAGGACAAGAAAAAGAAGGCCGCGCTCACGACGATACATCGCAGCCGGAAATCATACCTGCCCTCGTACGCCTCAGTAACTCAGTGACCTCAACTAACCTGATCCTACAGCTCACAGCTCCAACGATTGACCTCTCGCGGAATACGGTTATCTATAAATTGAGCGGAGGCCTCGGTGAGAGGGCCATTCAAGGGAATTGAGGTTGAGCGCGGGAGTGGTGTGCAGGCCCATCGGGAGAGTGGGAAGCCTAAAACTCCTCCAAGATCTCCACTAGACAACGAGATCTCTCACCCGCCTCCGCTCCGCTTTTTGCCTCTTCAGCTTCCTCGGTAACTCCCTTCCTGACGAATCTCCGATGCATGGTGTGTTGTTTTTATGAGACCCTCTGGTGATGGCCCTCTCTTTGGAGAAGGATTGCGCCTCGCCCTGATCACATCCCTGAAACACCACATCCCCTGCTCTTCAAAACAACAGGTGACCAGACAAGCTAGGTGCTTGGTAGTGCTGATTCGGCCCAGTCAACTGGGGTCGCGATCAATACGGCATTGCACGGAACTCGGTTGATGCTGCCTTCCCATCACTTTAGCCATGTACCGCACCCTGTCCCCTCTGAGATGTGGCATGTTGCTACATTTTGGATGTCCCTCCTGTGCATCAGCCATACAGGCTAATTTATCCTCTTAATTCCATCAGCGATTTGCAAAAGATTCCCCCCATTCTCCAATGACGCTATTCTGGCTCGCCATATGCAGTTTGTAATTACATACCCAGCGCATTTATGAATAATCTGGGCTCAGAAAGAGTGATCGAAGCGCAGCATGCGGGTGTCATGCTGTCACACGAAGAAAGGGAACGGCTATGACTGTACGGTCAGGAGGCACGGTCGGGGATTTCATGACTAGATACTTAAAGGTCATCTCGCCCGGGACCACGATCAGGACGGTTGCCGAGCGTATGCGGGAGAAAAGCCTCGGTTCTCTGTTGGTGGAATCGACCAATGCAGAGGGTCGTGTATCTCGCAAGTTGGGGATCGTGACGGAGACAGACCTGATTCGGAAGGTGCTCGCCAAAGGAATCGATCCTCCTCTTGCCATGGCGGAGCAAATCATGACCAGTCCGCTACTGACCATCACATCGGATCGCCCCATGCTGGATGCGAGCCATCTCATGGAAGCGAATCAGATCCGCTATCTCTGCGTCTCGGACATGAATGAAATCGTCGGGATTATTTCGATGCGAGATCTCGTGCGCCATTTTGTCGATTCGGAAGGGGGCCCCATCCGTGACCTCGACAACGTATACCGGCCCCTCAGTGTGCTCATGCGAACGACGATGGAGACCATTTCGAGTAAACGAACCGTGCTGGAGGCGTCGCAGGTAATGGCAGAGAAGCAGATCGGCTCGCTCCTCATACTGGAGGCAAGAGACTTGGTCGGTATCGTGACCGAGACCGATGTGGTGCGGAAAGTGATCGCGGCCGGACTCCCTGCGAGCAGCACCCTCGTCGGAGCCGTGATGAGTTATCCCCTGGTTCAGATTGACATCAACCATACCGTTCGCGACGCGAGTCGGCTCATGGCTGAAAAACGGATTCGCCACCTTGCGGTAACGGAAGAGAACAAGATCGTGGGCCTCTTGTCTGTGCGGGACTTGGTCAAGATGGTGTCCGTCAGAGATAAACCACGGTTCCTTCGCAGGACCTAACGCGACGCCTCTCCCACACCGCCGCCTGGCGTGGCCGCAGCCCCTCGCGTACTTACTTCCATGAAGCCCATCGCTTAGCATCAACAAGCGGGCCACACATCTTCCTATATTTTCTGTCTTGTTTTGAGGATGCACGAGGTTCATGCTTGCATCAAGATACCAGAATGCTAAGGGAGCATCTATGACTGAACAGCCAAGAGGTATGGTCAGGGATTTCATGCACCGAAACTTGGAAGTCGTTCCGCCTGAGACCACGGTTGTGAAGGCGGCTGACCGAATGAGGGGGAAACACCTTGGTTCGCTGTTGGTCGTGCCGGCAGATGCCGAGGGTTGTGTGTTCAATCGATCCGGGATCGTGACTGAAACCGACCTGATTCGGAAGGTGCTCGCCAAAGGTATCGATCCTTCTCTTGCCATGGTGGAGCAAATCATGACCAGTCCGCTGCTGACCATCACACCGGATCGTCCCATGCTGGATGCGAGTCATTTCATGGAAACAAACCGTGTCCGCCATCTCTGTGTCTCGGATGGGGAAGAAACCGTTGGGATGATTTCAGTCCGAGATCTCGTGCGCTATTTCGTCGACTCAGAAGGGGGCCCCATCCGTAATCTCGACAACGTATTCCGGCCCCTCAGTGTGCTCAGAGTGCTCATGCAAACGACAATGGAGACGATTGCGAGTGAACGGACGGTGCTGGAGGCGACGCAGATTATGGCGGAGAAGCGGATCGGTTCGCTCATCGTGCTGGAGGCCGACGACATGGTCGGTATCGTGACCGAAACCGATGTGGTGCGGAAAGTGATCGCGGCTGGTCTCCCTGCGAGCAGCACCAGCATCGGGGCCGTGATGAGTGCTCCCCTGATTCAGATTGATATCGATGACACCGCTCGCAATGCCAGTCAGCTCATGGCTGAAAAACGGATTCGCCATCTCGCGGTGACGGAGGATAACAAGATCGTGGGCCTCTTGTCTTTACGTGACTTGGTCAAGATGGTGTCCATCAGAGACGAATCCCGGTTCCTTCGCAACACTTAACGCAACGCCTCTCTCTCACCGCCGCCTGGCGTGGATGCTCGACATCAGCATCGGGACCATTTATCTTCCCATCTTAGCTATCTTGCGTTACGGAGCTAGAAGAATTAAAGTAATGAAAATCTGCTGGTAACAGCTTACAGCCCCAGAGGTGCACTATGAACCTCGAACAATCAGAACAAACCCCAACCTCACGCCCAATGAAACCTCCTCACGCCTGTACACATAGTCGCCTGATCTCCGATAGTGTTACGGAGGAAGAACACCGGACAGGCAAGGTGCGCTGTGTTGAATGTGGCACCATCGTGCCTGATCCCTACCTCAAACGGGAAGGTAAGAAGACGTAGTGTCGGTTTTTCTCTCCTCTTTAGGCTCCTCTAGCTGTTCATAAAATTTTCGCCTGCATCGTCGTATCTGCTCACCAGGGTGCTCACCTCTTTGCTGGGGTGTTTGGCAACAGCCCCCTGTTTGCTACTGGCCCGAAATTCCCCACCCCCGCCGGATAATACTGGGCTATCACGCGTGCCC
>DATHTZ010000585.1:0-2526 GCA_035462675.1 Nitrospiraceae bacterium
ATGGTGTAGCTAAACGCCTGCTGGCGCTGGCGAATCGTCAGGTGGTCCGGCTGCGGCACATTGTTGGGATCGGGCAACTCGTCGAGCGAAATCCGATATTGGGTGACCCAGGACCGATAGGGCTTGCGGCTCACGATCTCGGCCTTCACTTCCTCGTCATCGAGGATGCGCCCTTGCACTGTATCGACCATGAACATCCGGCCCGGCATGAGGCGCCCCTTCTGCCTGATCTTCCGGACATCCATCGGCAGCACACCGGCCTCTGAAGCCAAAATTACCAGGCCGTCCGTCGTCACCTGATAGCGACAGGGGCGCAGCCCATTGCGATCGAGTGTCGCGCCGATGAACTTGCCGTCGGTGAAACAGACTGCCGCAGGACCGTCCCAAGGTTCCTGCATCGCCGCGTGATACTCATAGAACCCCCGACGATCGAGATCCATCTGCGGATTCGCGACCCAAGGTTCGGGAATCAGCATCATCATCGCGTGGGGAAGGGAGCGGCCTCCCATGGTCAGAAATTCCACGGCATTGTCCAGACAGGCGGAGTCGCTCTGCTGCTCGGAGACAATCGGATAGAGTTTGGTCAGATCCTGGCCGAATAACTCGGAGTTGAGCCGCCCTTGTCTGGCGCGCATCCAATTCACATTGCCCTTGAGTGTATTGATCTCACCGTTATGGCAAATGTAACGATACGGATGCGCCAGCGGCCACGTGGGGAATGTGTTCGTACTGAAGCGGGAGTGCACGAGGGCAAGCGCGCTAGCGAGGCGCTCATCCTTCAAATCCTGGTAGTAGGCCGACATCTGCTCCGGAAGCAATAGCCCCTTGTAGACAATCGTGTTCGCCGACAGACTTGGGACGTAGAAATAATCACGCCCCTGAATGGCTGATTCACGGACGGCCGTTTCCACCCGCTTGCGGATGACATAGAGCTTGCGTTCGAACTGCCCTTCATTGAGCACATCGCGGGCGATGAACACCTGCCGGATAAACGGCTCGGTGCTGCGCGCCACGACGCCGATTACATCGCTCTTGACCGGCACATCACGCCACCCAAGGAGCCGAGCGCCTTCTTCGCCGATGATTCTGGAATAGAGTGCCTCACACTGCTGTCGCGCATCGGCATGGGGAGGAAGAAACGTCATTCCGACGCCATATTCCCCGGCATTGGGGAGATGCACTCCCACATCGCCGGCTGCGCGTTTGAGGAATTCGTGTGGGACTTGAAGCAGAATGCCGGCGCCGTCCCCTGTGCAAGGGTCACAGCCCTGCGCCCCTCGGTGACTCAGGCTCTCAAGAATCTGAAGGCCTTGCTGAACAATGGTATGGGATTTCTGGCCCTTGATATTGACGACAAACCCGATCCCACAGGAGTCTTTCTCCTGTTCAGAGTCGTAGAGGCCTTGCTTTGGTGGAAGCCCTGGGATGCTCATCATTCGTATCTCATTAAAAATGGAGGCGTGTATGCGACTAAATGGAGGCTACATCAGAAAGGCGACCGAGCCGGATAACTCCGTCACTCACAAGGCAAATTCCGCTCGTATCCACACTGCTCACCTTAATAGAAGCACGATTCTTCTGTCAAGATTCTCTCTCCCACAAATGGTCCATGCCGGCATGCCCCCTAATGGAGTCATCAGCTTGACTTTGTTTCCTTTTCTGCCCTACCATCCGCCACATGCCCCACAGCCCAATTATTACCCCCACTATCAATACCATGGCGGACGTCTGGGAGGCGTACCGTGATGAATTGGAGGGGATGGAACGACAGGCTCGGACGAACCTCGATTCCAGTGTCGCACTTGTCAATACCGTCGCAGCTCACATTCTCAACAGCGGCGGAAAACGAATTCGACCTTTCTTTCTCGTACTCTCTGCCCGTGCCTGCGGCTATACCGGCCGCGACCATCACCAACTCGCCAGCCTGGTAGAGTTCATTCATACCGCGTCCCTGCTCCACGACGATGTGGTCGACGAAGCCGATATCCGCCGAGGCCGACCAACCGCCAGAAAAGTTTGGGGCAACCAAATCAGTATCCTCGTCGGCGACTATCTCTACTCCAAAGCCTTCTGCCAGATCGTCGACTTTCGGAACCATGGCATTAACGACGTGCTCGGCGAGGCCTGCAAGAAGATGGCGGAAGGCGAAGTCCTTCAGCTCTATTACAACGGCAACCCCTCTATGTCGGAAGCAGAGTATCTGAAGATCGTCGAATACAAAACGGCCGGACTGATTGCCGCCGCTTGTCGCATGGGCGCCATGCTCGCAGACGCCTCAGAGGCCCAGCAGGACGCGCTCTTCCGGTTCGGCCGACACCTGGGGATCGCCTTCCAAGTGGCTGACGACACGCTCGACTATACAGCCAACGGAGAACACCTGGGTAAATCTTTGGGACAGGACCTCCGCCAAGGCAAGGCCACGCTGCCCCTGTTACACCTGCTGCACCATTGTTCGGAACAGGACCGACTGATGATTATCGACCGGATGGAAACCAGGACCCTGACAGAGGAAGATCTCAGGCGATT
>DATHTZ010000586.1:0-2418 GCA_035462675.1 Nitrospiraceae bacterium
GCACTGGTGATTCTTCTTGCGGAGTTAGCTGCCTTGCTGTGGGGATGGCTGGGCGTGTCTGGATATCACGAAGCGTTGGTTTTCGCGCTTCTCCTTGGCGTCGCCGGCGCGAGTTTCGCTGTGTCGCTGCCCATTGCTGGGCGAGCCTATCCGCCGACTGCGCAGGGGTTCGTGTTGGGTCTGGCTGCATCAGCGAACGTGGGTACCGTGCTAATTCTGTTTCTCGCGCCACGCTGGGCTGCCGTGATGGATTGGCATCACGTCTGTGCATTGATGGCCGGTGTCGTCAGCGTCACGCTGGTCCTGTTCGCTCTTCTCGTCCCGAGGGAACAGCCGAGCTTGGCGCCCCATCGCGTGGAGTGGTGGCACAATGCGGCAGAACTCATCCGCCGCCGATCTGCCTATTGGCTCTGTTTCTTGTATGCCGTGACATTCGGTGGGTTTGTCGGATTCTGCAGTCTGCTGCCGCTGATGTTACACGACCTCTATCAGCTGGATGCGGTCATGGCTGGGACCGTCGCAGCCTTAAGCGGGCTCTTCGGCAGTTTGATTCGTCCGGTGGGGGGTTACGTTGCGGATCGGCGGGGCGGTCTCCGAACCCTCTATTATGTGTTGCCGGTCATTGTCGGTTCGGTTGTGGCAGTGACGAGTCCCTCGCTCCCCGTGGCCATGGCCATGATGGTGATCGCGACTGGCGCAATGGGATTCGGGAACGGCGTGGTCTTCCAATTGGTCGCAGAATGGTTTCCGAAAGATATCGGCCTCGCATCGGGTGTTGTGGGAGCGGCCGGTGGTTTCGGGGGATTTCTCTTGCCCATCGTCACAGCAACTATAAAGGGGTTCACCGGGAGCTATGACCTGGGTCTCTGGCTCTTTGCGGGATGTGGTGTCTGTGCCTGGGGAACGGTGATTCTCGCATTGCGGACTCGGGCAGTCTCTGTGGCAGGACCCTCCTCCTGAATGGTTCCCTGGTTACAGTCGGCCGAAAAAACAATGTTACATGTGCAATGGTAAATGATAAATTGATGATCCATTGAATACGCACTACTGAATATCCAACATTATGGGAATCATGACTACTCCTTTTCACAGCATCGAAGACGCCATTCGGGACATCAAGAAGGGGAAGTTCGTCATCCTCGTCGACGACGAAGATCGCGAGAATGAAGGCGACCTTGTCATAGCCGCCCAACACGTGACGCCCCAGGCCATCAATTTCATGGCCCGACATGCCCGTGGGTTGATCTGTCTCGCCTTGACGCCCCAGCGAGTCGAAGCACTCCACCTCCCGCAGCAGGCGGTGGAGAATACCGCCACCTTTGGCACGGCCTTCACCGTATCCATCGATGCCAAGAGAGACATTACGACGGGCATCTCTGCCGCGGATCGGGCCACGACGATTCATGTGGCGATCGACCCGAAGTCCAAGCCCAGCGATCTGGCGCGCCCCGGCCATATTTTCCCATTGAAGGCGCAACAAGGCGGTGTGTTGAAGCGCGCAGGGCAGACCGAAGGCTCCGTCGATCTGGCGCGGTTGGCAGGGCTCATTCCCGCCGGCGTGATCTGCGAAATTATGAATGAAGACGGCACGATGGCACGTGTGCCGGAACTGACAAAATTTGCCAAAGTGCACAAGTTGAAAATGGTCACGATCAAGGCGCTCATCGAATACCGCATGCAACGCGAGCCCTTTGTGCGGCGGATGGCCAGTGCGCGCCTGCCGACGATGTTCGGCGATTTCGAGGCGGTGGCCTTCGAAAACGAATTGGACGGGGTTACCCACATCGCGTTGGTAAAAGGGCGCGTGGAGGGAGGCGACCCCACCCTGGTGCGTGTGCACTCTGGTTGTTTGACTGCCGACGCGCTAGGATCATTGCGATGCGACTGTCGAGATCAGCTTCATAAGGCGATGGAGGTGATTCAGAAGGAAGGGCGCGGGGTTCTGCTTTACTTGAATCAAGAAGGGCGCGGTATCGGCCTACTTAACAAGATCAGGGCCTATGGGTTGCAAGATCAGGGGAGCGATACGGTCGAGGCGAATCTGAAGCTGGGATTCAAGGCGGACCTGCGCGATTACGGTGTGGGGGCACAGATTCTTGTGAATCTTGGACTACACCAGATCAAGCTCATCACGAATAATCCTCGCAAGATTGTGGGCATCGAAGGGTATGGATTGAGGGTGGTTGAGCGTGTACCGATCGAGATTCAGCCCCGTGCGGCGAATGTGAAGTACTTGCGAACGAAAAAGAATAAGATGGGGCATATCCTTAAAAAGGTATAACGACTGCTGAAAATGGCCCCAGCTTGGTTCTTGGCCTGAAACGATCCTCAACGTACCACTTACGGGAAGAGAGTTGTCTTGGCAGCTCGGGGAGGGCGGGTGAGAAAGAGTACGCCTCCGGTCGTTTCTCTCCTGCG
>DATHTZ010000587.1:0-5362 GCA_035462675.1 Nitrospiraceae bacterium
GTGAAACGGGCGGTGGGAATACGAGTAAGGGCCGACAATACTTCTCCCAAGCCAGGCGATCGAGTTGGATTTACGCTCACGCTGGTCAATGCAGGAGCCGGCCATAAGATTCCGACCGGCGATCCCGATCGATATTTCACGGTAGAGTTTTCTGTGGAAGATCGGCAAGGCCGGGTGCTCGATCAGCAAACCACGACGATGGGCCGTTGGATCATGTGGCAGCCGGCTATCGTCGAATTGTATGATAACCGTCTGTTGCCACTGGCCAGCCGGGAATACCAGTTCGCGTACCAACTGCCGGCACAGGCGGAGGGCTTGAAAATGAAGACCCGTGTGCAGTACCACATCCTGACCGATAAGCAACATGAAATGCTGCAAACGAAGTATGGGCTGACGGGGAACGATCCCTATCGATTCGTCGTGTACGAGCGGGAATTTCCGCTGTCCGGTGCGCTTGCTGCGGTATTGGACGAGGGCAATCAGCTCTCAACGGTCAGCCGTCAACCGGATGGGTTAAGTTGCAAGGCTGTAGCTAAGGGCTGATAGCCCATAATCATAGGGGATATCATGACGCACGCGTTACTGATTGATACTGAAACCCTCCAACAGAATCTGGGACAGCCGAGCTTGGTGATCCTCGACGTGCGTGGGCGGGCGGCCTACGAATTCGGCGGCCATATTCCTGGGGCGGTGCATTCGACGTGGCATGAGTATAGCGATCCCAACGCCGTGCCGAAGGGATTGCTTGATCCCAATCGCGGACGTATGGAACAGAAGATCCGCGCCTTGGGTATCGATCAGGACAGCGATGTGGTCATCTATTCCAATCCGTTCGACAATTGGGGAGACGAAGGCCGCATGTTCTGGATGTTGGAATATCTCGGGCACACACGTCTGCGTATTCTCGACGGCGGGTGGGTTAAGTGGGTGCAGGAAAGACGCCCCTTCGAGCATGGACATGTGATGCCCAAGCCAGGCACCTTCACTGTGAATCCGGTGACTGCCGTGATTGCCGGCAAAGACGAACTGAAGCATCTCGTAAAGCAGCCGCATCCCGGCACCACGATCGTCGATGCACGCAGCCTCGAAGAATATCTTGGGAAAGAGGTGTCGGGGATACCACGACCAGGCCACATTCCTTCCGCGATTCATCTGGCTTGGAATGGATTTCTTCACGCGAACGCCACAGTGAAAGATCTGCAGACGATAACAGAAAGTCTTGCCGAGAAGGGTCTGATACAGGATCAAGAGGTGATCTGTTATTGCACCGGCGGCGTCCGGTCAGCCTGGCTGTATTTTGTCTTCAAACTTGCCGGGTATCGGAAGGTCCGCAACTATCCGGGGTCCTGGTGGGAGTGGAGCCGTGATTTTGCTTGTCCGGTGGAAAAAGACGCCAAGGGATTGCAGCACATCCTGAACGTCGATCCGCAAGTGAGGCCTTCTTGACAGTGAAAAAATGGCTGTGTAAGGTGATGGATGTGAGGATACTGCGGATACCGTTCACCGTCGAATGAACCTTAACCCCTGAGGAGGAATCCATGAAAATGAGAATCCATAGCGGAGTACTAGCTGTAGCGGCGGTTGCCGCGCTCGTTGGTTTCCCGCTGTTCAGCGGGCTCGCCCTAGCTGCTGACAAGCACGCGGGTGAAGCCTTGGCGCATGCCAAGGAAGCCGTTGCGCATGGCAAACAGGGGCATGCCGATGCTCTGGTGCAGCATGCTGAGGAAGCACTCAAGCATGCCACGGCCGGTGATATGAAGAATCCGCATCTGGCCGAAGGGGTTACACACCTTAAGGAAGCCGTGAGCCATGGCAAAGCTGGTCATGCCGATGTGGCCACACAACATGCCGAAGGCGCAGTCACTCATTTGTCCGAAGTGAAGTAAGCGATTCCATTCAGAGGTTTTATGAAGACGGGCAGGGGCGACCCTGCCCGTCTTATTCTGGGGATATGACGAGTATGCGTGTCGGATTTTATCAGTTCACTCCACGGTTCGGCGAAGTGTCCCGCAACCTCGATACGATTGTGGAAACACTCGACCGGGCCGACGCTGATCTGATCGTCTTGCCAGAGTTATGTGCGTCCGGTTATCAGTTCGTGTCACAGCAAGAAGTCATCGCACTGTCGGAGTCAGTGCCGAATGGGCCGACTACACAACGGCTGATCGATCTTGCGAAGCGGCGCCGGATGGTGATTGTTGCCGGGCTTCCGGAACGCGCCGGCTCCGCCTGCTACAACTCTGCTGTGGTTGTCGGTCCGTCCGGGTTTATCGGATGTTATCGCAAAACACATCTGTTCTTTGAAGAAACACTGTTCTTTACGCCCGGTGACACAGGATTTCAGGTGTGGGATATCGGGTTGGCCAAGATCGGCGTGATGATCTGTTTCGATTGGTACTATCCTGAGGCCGCTCGCACGTTGGCGCTCAAGGGGGCCGAGATAATATGTCATCCTTCGAACCTCGTCTTACCCAATTGCCCGGATTCCATGCCGGTTCGGTGCCTGGAAAATCGAGTGTTCGCGATTACATGTAATCGCACAGGAAGCGAAACGCGAGGCGGCAAAGATCAGCTGACGTTTATTGGAAACAGCGAAGTCGTCGCCCCACGCGGGGCGATTCTGCATCGCGCCACGCGAAACCAGGAAGACCTCTGTATCATCGAGATCGATCCTGCCGACGCGAGGAACAAAACCCTCACGCCGTACAATGATCTACTCCTTGATCGACGCGAATCCCTCTATCGTTAGCCCGCATGATTCATGAAGCTTCTGCTGCAAGTGTGGATACGCGGCTGTGACCGGCAGTCTCGCCGTTCAGCTCTTTGACATACTGCACGAGTATGCCTCAGGGCTTCACGTCTCCGCGTGCCCGTCTCGCTTCGCGTCTGCACGCTTTCGCGACGAACCTACATGAATAATGTGGGCTTGCAGGGTACTGAAACAGTCCTGCCAGCCAGGAAACGTTCAAGGGTGAGGGATGAACTATGAACAGGAAACGATTGTTCCTTCAGCGCTTGGTTCGTCGTGCCGCTTGCACGCCACCGGCCCACGCGGTAGGATTAAACACATGAAGGCTCCACTCGGGAAAGGCATCTTCCTTATTGCAGCGCCGTCCTTGCGCGATCCGAATTTTCGGCAGACCGTCGTGTTGCTTTGCGAGCACGGAGCCGAAGGTGCGCTGGGTGTCGTCGTCAACCGACCGACTGCGATGTCGGTCTCGGAGGCCTTACCGCAAGTACCGATCCTCGAAGGTCAACGGCACGTCCTCTTCTCCGGAGGGCCGGTGCAAACGAACCAAGTCATGATGTTGTATCGATTGGATCAACTTCCTGAGAATTCCCACCATGTCTTCGATGGGATATGTCTCGGCGGGGATACAGAGCTCGTCGATCGAATTTTGACTGCCAGTGAGGGGCGTGAGGCCTTTCGCGCCTATATCGGATATTCCGGATGGGGGCCGGGGCAGTTGGAGTCTGAAATGCAGACTGGTTCCTGGTTTACCATTCCCGCAGATCCCACTGCGGTCTTCGACAAAGATCCCACACGTATCTGGCCGGACATCGTGAGTACTCTCGGCGACGACTATCGCCATTATGCGGATATGCCCTTCGACCCCTCCTTAAATTAGCAGAATGCTGAAAAAGTCCGCCAGCGTCGTTCTCGCCTCGAAAGCATCCTCAACGTAGCCCAGAGGCTACGCCTCCAGTGCTTTCATCGTCTTCGGCCTTGCCGAACGGCCTTTTTGAGCATCCTACGGGAGACTCCGTAATTCGGAAGTCATTCGCGCGTCGCTTCCTCCCCCCCGTTCCATTGCGGCCTTCATAGGCAGGGTGGTACCCTCCTTCGTCGCGCGATGACATCCCGTTGGAGCCGACCAGTATGGTCAAACGGATTGCCTCTTGGATGGGCGTAGCCCTCCTTGTCTATGCCTGCTCCGGATGCGGTGTCCTGTACACCGTGGTGAAGTCGGAATCCAAGCTGGACCGGCTGGCTGTGCCGATGACGAAGGCTGAAGTGGTCGACCAGATCGGGCGGCCCGATCGTGTGCTACGTGACGATGGCCATTTGCTGGTCTGGGAATACTCCCTCACCGCCCGCAAACAGTGGCTCTATGAGTTGGCCCTCTGCCCGATATCGGTCTGGATCGGCGGCTGCATTTTCTATCCCTTTACCAACCTTGCCGCAGAGCATGAGCGTGAATACCCGCACCACATCGTGCTGGTGAATGACGAACTCTGCGCCTGGGGTACGCCTGCCGCCATTTTACAGCGGCGCCGCGCCTGTGCTTCGTCAGGCACAGGCGCCCTAGGATCCGGCGGGATGCGTGGACGCCCCGAACCGGTCGTGACCGGCGTCGGCCCAATCGATCGAGACACGATCGATCGCTATCGGACGATGGCCGTCATGGTGTTTGAGGATGCGCCGGGCGCAGAGGGATCGGGGTCGCGTGTCTCCGGGATTGTGACGACCTTATTGCTGGACTTGGACGTCAATATAGTCGAGCGGGCCGAACTTGACGAAGTGTACAAAGAGCAGGTTGTCCAGCTGCAGCATGCCGACGATGCCGAAGTGTTGAAAGTGGGGAAACTCGTTGGTGCGCAGGCTATTGTGGTAGGCGAAGTGCATCAATGGGAGCGAGCCGAGGGGGATCAGGTTGTCCGCGTGTCGCTGGTCTTACGGATGATCGATGTCGAGAGCGGCCAGGTGCTATTCAACGGAGAAGGATACGGTTCTGACGCCACGGCAGATGACCCCGAGAGTATGGCCCGTGCCATCGCGCATCGTGTTCTCGCTCGGTTCGGATCGCAAACCGGGCTCCTCGGGTCTGGTCGGATCGGTGTCAATTGGGACCTACAGGAATCAGCCGGCGCTCGATACTACCTCGTACGGGAACTCCGTAGCGGCTTGCCGGCCGAGAAAGCCGGCCTCAAGGTAGGCGATCGGGTGGTTGCCTGTAACGGCATCGCGCTGGCGACCGTCACATCTGATCGCGAAGCGAAGCGGCTGTGTCGGGTGGAGGCTGGGCAACTACTCCATCTCGACGTGCGTCGCGCCGATCAGCCAATGGTCATTCCCATTACAGCAGAGAAGCGGCAAGGGCTATAGGCGTTGGTGTGGCATCTGCTCATGAGCCAGCAGAAGGGCAAGAAATTTTCCGGTATGAGAAGATGCGATCTTTGCCACCTGTTCCGGTCGTCCTTCTGCCATAATCTGTCCGCCCGCCGATCCACCTTCCGGTCCGAGATCGATAATCCAATCGGCGCACTTGATCACATCGAGGTTGTGCTCTACCACGACCACGGTGTTGCCGGTATTCACCAGCTTCTGTAGCATGGCCAGAAGTTTCTTGATGTCGTCGAC
>DATHTZ010000588.1:0-1844 GCA_035462675.1 Nitrospiraceae bacterium
GCTACCGCTTCCGCCACTCCCACGGTGGCGCAGACTGGGCGCGTCTGAGCCTTGTTAATCCACATCCGGTAGCACACCACGACATACTTTGTTAATCAACTCACTCTTAACCCGCCGTACTTCCTCCTGAAACCGTTTCAAGGGAACTGTATATTCCAGCTGCCGTTCAGAGAAGAGCTCGGCGAATGCTAGTGCGGGTATTAAGCGAGTGACAATTTCGTGCAAATTACCTTCCACCGTGCCCCCGTGCCTTGCACTTCGGAATCTCGCTTTTACCGAGACGCTGATTTTTAATTCCAATGCGATCTGATCGAGGTACATAATAAACTTGCCCAACGCTTCGCCATGCTCAGGCTGCGATTGAGCCCAAGTGTGAGCACATTCTTTTGTGCGCTCTAAAGCGGTGAAGATCATAACCATCGAAGGTTTCATAGCCTTTGGTCTTTCCCCTATCGCTTCCGCCACTCCCATGGCGGGACCGGTTGCGGATCAACCCACAAGCCTCTTTTTGCCTTACGCGCTTCTGTCTCTAACTCTTCCAACACCGTATCGCCCGGCGCGTATTTCTGATACCACCAGCACCAGCCCTGCTTGACGAGTTCCTGATTCAGATACATGCCCTCGGGCAGGATCACGTCTCCCAGGATACGTTTGTACTTGTCGTGGCCGTGCGTCTGGACGGTGACATCCTTACCGAAGGTAAGGGCAGACGCTGCTTGCTTTGCTCGCTTCCCGTAGGCTTGGCCTTTCTCCGGGCAGTCGATGCCACTGAGGCGGATACGGTCAGCATGGTGGCCGTTCAGTACTTCGAGAGTGTCGCCGTCGAGGACGGAGACGACGAGGCCAGAGAAGTCAGCAAAAGAGACATAGGGAAAAAGAAGGAGGGCGAAACATGTCAGAAGGAGTCGTACCACCAGGCCTCGGTGAAGGCAGCCCTGAGGAATAAGGAGTTAGATGACATTCAGAGAATGGATATGCTCGCTATGCCTGTTGACCTGCGAGAGGAACAATCCACTGCAATGATCTCGCACCGTGCAGTGGGAACACTCATCGAGGTATTCATTCTTGAAGTCGGAAATGCTTTTTCTTGCAAAGCTCCAAAGGGATTGGGGGGGCAGGCAGAGTTGCAAGTTGTAGATGGAAATATTCATTTGACGGAGGTAGAGATATTTTACAGCCTCACCAAGCGCGTCCATATAGTCCACTGGGTCAATCCACAATTCTTCCCAATTCTTCTTCACGTACCCCATATTTTCGAGTCCCATGAAGGCAACGTGTTCGGCAAAGGGGAAATTCCAATAGATAAACTCAGCGAGCTGTTTGAGGCGAGGAATGGATTGTTTGTGCAGCACAATTCTGATTTCGACCGCTAGTCCAGCCTCGGCTGCATTGTACAATCCCTCCACGGTTTCATCGAAGGCCCCATGAGCCTGAACAATGTAATCATGCACGCCCGCCACGTCAGCATACAGCGGGATGGCAGACACGAAAGAATGGTGGTTGACCTCTGCAATACGACGGACGAAGGCAAGATCTTTGTATAGACGCCCATTTGTCAACATGTGGATGTGTGTCGTCGGTAGTTTGTCTTTCGTAGCCTGAAGGAGCCGAATAAGATCGGGGCCAAGCAGGGTGGGCTCACCACCGGTCATCCCCATATATTCCGGAGGCGACTGGATTAGTGACAACATCTTGAGGTTTTCCTCGACGAGATGGCTATCATCAACTTCTTTTGGTGGCTGTGAGCACATCAGGCAATTACTGTTGCACCTGTCTGTGGTGAATATAGTGTTGTGAGGTGATTCAGGCCTAAAAATGGTCCGAATGAAGCCTGAACCGGGCTC
>DATHTZ010000589.1:0-24284 GCA_035462675.1 Nitrospiraceae bacterium
GGAAAAGAAGCCTGGTAGAAGGCTGAGAAAATCAGCAGTCAGGACCGACGCCGCCTCTTCGCTACCAACCTTAGTGATGCCACCGATAAAGTTGACACCACGAATGTCGTCCTCGCCGTAGTGCCGGATATAGTCGAGAATTACGAGTGGTCCATATGACCAACCACAGAGGATCGGATGATCAAGCTCGAGCGCCTGTATCGCCGCGTGGACGTCATCCGCCCACAGTTTTGAGTCACTGTAGCTCTCGCGAGGCTTATCTGAGAGCCCATGACCACGTATATCCACTGCCACAAGCCGGAAGGTATCGGCCAAGTCGGAGTTCATCTGTCGAGTCCAAGCAAGCCAACACTGCGAAAAGCCATGGATGAATACGATTGGCCGTCCACTTGAGTTACCTGTCTCAACAATGTGGAGTCGAATGCCTCCACCGCCGGTAATCATGTGACTCTTCATCATATTCCTCCGCTCCTAACGATGCTGTCTAATGTTTGAGCGTAATAAAAGATTCCCTGTACCTTTTCTTCGGCCCGCTCCGTTTCTATAGCCGGCTTCAAGCCGCTGAGGTACATCGCTGAGGGGTGGCAATCACGCGGCATAACGTTCGCCATAACCGGCATGTAAAAGCAGAGCGAAGTGGCGCTTTTGCACGTCCGAGTTAACGGCGTAGCTAGAAACCATTTACGCCGTCTCCTTGGACGGAATTCCCATTCCCTTCAGAACCCAGCGAGTGGTTTCTTTTGGTAGGGATTCTTTCCTGCCCTTGAATCCACGCAGGTCCCCGAAAGGTTTGAAACCGGCAAGATTACCAGTGAAGGCGTTTAAGCCTTCGGCAAAATCGAAGATATCGGTCAGTGCAGTGCGTGCTTGGTTATCCACCCACTGCTTGCCATGGGCGATCTTGTCCCGAATGGCCTCCGCCTCTCCAAGCTTTTTCAAGAGCCCGGGTTCGATTGGTTTTCCGAACACCACCTTGAACATTTCTCTAAAACGGCTACGCGACATGTGGTCTTTATCTACGAGCTCACGGGTCAACTCGCTGTCCGTCCAGTGGAGCTTCACAATCCCGCAATAAATGGTCATGTGCTTTGCGGCTTCTATGCGAGAGAAGACGTACGACACTGACACATCCAACGCATAGTGTTGAATGAGATCTGAGAACGCTGGGAAATAATCTCTGATCTCTATCGGCTTATTCTCAAAGTGAGCGAGGACCTGCTTGTAGTTTGCCGGATTTGCCACTTCTCTCTCCCTTGGTTTCTAACTATAATTAGATTGATTCGCATAAGATGAAAATCTCTGGTCTTCTGTCCGTATAACACGCCTTGGAATTTCTTGCCGAAGGCCTGTTATCCTCATTCAATTGTTTACTCCTTGCCTTGCCCCGCAGTTTATCCGGCATCTTTAGCGGATCAACATAACACCACACGTTTCTGTCGCTTCACGCTTCACGAGCGACGAAGAACGCAGTGGCGATCTGCAATCAGCAGTGGTGCTCATGAATACAGGCTAGGGCGATGAAGAGCCCTCTCGCAGGATGCTCAAAATGGCATCCCCAGCAAGGCCGCAGGGAGTTCGGCGACCGAAGCGTACCCTTGGGGTACGTTGCAGGGAGACGGACGACTGAGAACGATGCTGGGGGACATTTTCAGCATCCGGCTAAGAGCGTCGGTTGGAACCCGTGATAGCCTGCTTAAACACCGCTCGGAGACCGAAGTAGGCAACGGAATCTTTGAGGTTGGAGTACAGTCGCTTGAAGGCTCCCATATCCGGGTTGGTGACGTATTCCATCGTGAGGGCGATCCGCTCTTCCCCCTCGCCAAGCGGAGTCACCGCATGCCACAACTTATCTCCGTTGAAGATGACGAGATCGCCTGGTTGTGTGATCAGCTCAAGATGCTTGGGTTGCCTCACGGGATCGTCCTTAAACAACTCGCAGACCAGCTTGCATTGCGTAGACTTGTCGACAAGCCCCATCAGAATGGTATAGCGAGCCCCTTTGTAGTAAGACGTGTCGTAGTGAAATCCGATGTGGTCCCCCGGTTCCGTGTAATAGTAGAGCGCACAGGAATGGGGGTCGCTCTCAGGACAGAGACTGAGCTTCGCCCGTGTCAGACGACTCAAGAATTCGATGAAGGCCTCGGATCGATAGAGATCAAGAAAGCGCGGGGCCTTCTCCATCACCGTGTAGTAACTCACACTCCCGCCCTTTTTGTGGCCGGGAATATAGTTACGATTCAGCTCGCCCTTCACCCCTTGTGCCTGCGGCACGAGATGCTCTTCTACCACCGACCGAGGGAGAAACTGTGGAATGAACAGAAACTCGTTCTGGTCCCAATATTCACGCGAGACTCGATCGAGATCCAACCGTTTGACGGCTTCATCCACCGCATCAACGAAAGAACCAACTAGGGCCTGATTCATAGACTCACCTTTTCCTCGTTAAACCTTCAGGATGCTGAAAAAATCCGCCAGCTTCGTTCTCGGCTCATCGAAATCCTCAACGTACCCCTGAGGGTACGCCTCCGGCTTCGACTCGCCTGCGGCCTTGCTGGGCCGCCAGTTTGAGCATCCTGCAAGAGTGCCCCCCTGTCGTGTCCATCCGAGGACCCTTGAAACGCTAGCATCCCACGGTGACTGTTGAACAGCCGGCTCGTCTGCCCATGCGCCTTTCCAAACCAGCTTCCATCATATTCACTGTGGAGCGCTGAACACGGGAGCCTTCACCACTTCCACATCGGCCGGCAATTTCAGATCGAAGAGTGCGTCGCCGAGACCGATATTCGATTGGAGCGACGAAAATTCAAAACTTGCGACATTGCCGCTAACCTCGTAGAGAGAGATCGTCCGGATGAAGTAGGTTTTGGGAAACACTTCCAGCACGATCCGCTGCAACGATCTCCCCGCATCACCTTCACGCGACTTAGGCAGGAGAGTAAGCAGCGGGATTCCTCCCACGCCGCGTCCCTTCCCCGGTGTCGGCTCAATGTCGAACGACTCATCAAGCTTAGCCGCCCCCAGCAACAGCTCCAACGGAGCCTTAGAGGCCGCCATTTGCGTGAGCTTACCGACCAGCACTTGTTTATGCTCCGGCACATACACTTTAACATCATCCCGATTGACATAGATGTCCTCGATCGACGGGTCGAGATAATTCCACCGTAACCGACCGGGCTTTTTGATATACACCTTCCCCGATGACGCAATAGGCCGCTCGAACCCCTCGATCGTAGTCTTCTGCGCAAAGTCTGCCTGGATATCTTTCGTTTTCTCATACCGCGCCTGGAGCTGCTTGACCACCTCTCGCACTTCCTTCAACCCATTCTCATCACTCTCGTCTCCAGCGGAGAAGGCCTTGGGCGCCACTAGGGTCCCGCAGAGAATGATGCAGAGAAAAGACCAGACAGCTGTTTCGATCCGTATCTTCAGATTCATCTTCTTTAATCGTCCAATCCTCTATTGGGAATGGCCAGACCATCATTCACTGCGCGCATCGAGCGACCTTCATCCATCTAAATGATCCTTCCAAGCTTGCTCGTTATCTCTTCAAGGATAGGGCCTGATTGATCTTCCACTGCGCGCAACTTTCTCACCCGCCCACCCACTGGCACGCCGAGACGTGCCATTAGCCCGAGCGAGGGCTTTCTGTTTCCTTCTCTGCACCATCACACCTTTCTCGCCCAAGGGAGTCGCCGGACTGTCCTTCACTGCGCGCATCGGACGAGCACCGTTTCATCGTGCGCGTTCTGCGAGCAAGAAGGATAGTCTGGCGGCTCCCTATCCCACCTTCGGAGGCCGCGCGTTGCGCGAGCACAGAAAATCATCAGGCTCCATCCCCTTCCCCTATTCCCACCGGCCCTCGCCGCCCCACAACCTCTCTCCGTCCATCCCGACCAGCCGCGCCCACAATGCCATCGGCTTCCATTTGCTCGATCATCCGAGCCGCACGAGGATAGCCCACCCGCAACCGGCGCTGAATCAGCGACGCAGAGGCTGAACCCGTAGACAGAACCAGCTCTTTGGCTTGCTCGTAGACTTCTCCCAGCCCCTCATCCTCTTTCGCCCCTTCCTGTTTCAGCGCGGTCTGCAGCTCCTGATTGTAGGCAGGCTTGGCTTGATCCTTCACGAACTCGACCACGCGGCGGACATCATCATCCGACACAAACGACCCGTGCAGCCGCATGACACGTCCGGTCCCCGAGGCCATGTAGAGCATATCCCCCCGACCGAGGAGCGCCTCTGCGCCGTTCGCGTCCAGGATAGTACGTGAATCGGTCTTCGATGACACTTGGAAGGCAATGCGGGCCGGGAAGTTCGCCTTGATCAAACCGGTCAGCACATCGACCGATGGGCGTTGCGTCGCCAGCACGAGATGAATGCCCGATGCGCGTGCCATCTGCGCCAAGCGCGCAATCTTGTCTTCCACTTCCTTCGGTGCCACCATCATCAAATCCGCCAATTCATCGATCATCACAACGATATAGGGTAAGGGCTCAGGCGGAGTCGGCGGCGGCGTGAACGATCCGGGGCTGCCATCCGGAACCACTGTCTCTCCTGCAGAAAGCCGCTCCTCTTCAGACAAAAACTGAATGGGCAATTCCGGCTGGTCTAACTTGGCCGGCGATTCCGTATCCAGCACTCCCTGCCCCCCGGCAATTTTGCGATTATAGGTATCGATGTTTCGCACCCCGGCCTCAGCAAGCAATTTGTAGCGCCGCTCCATTTCAGCCACCACCCAACCGAGCCCCCGTGCCGCCGACTTGGGATCGGTGATGACCGGCCGTAATAGATGAGGAATGCCGTCGTACGTTTGAAATTCGAGCATCTTGGGGTCGATCAGCAGCAGCTTGACCTCATCCGGTCGCGCCGAAAACAGCAGGCTCAGAAGCATCGTATTGAGGCTGACGCTTTTCCCGGCCCCTGTGGCGCCGGCGACCAGCAAATGCGGCATCGTTTTCAGATCGGCGACTGTGGGGACCCCGAAAATGTCCTTCCCCAACGCCAAGCTGAGCTTCGATCTGGCGCGCGAAAATGCCTCACTCGTCATCACTTCCTTCATCGAGACCGTCTCACGATAGAGATTCGGCACCTCGATCCCGACCACCGACTTTCCGGGAATCGGCGCGACGATCCGGAGACTGATCGCCTTCAGCGCCAACGCCAGATCGTCGGCGAGGTTCACAATGCGCGCGACCTTGGTCCCTGGTGCCGGCTCGAACTCGTACATCGTCACGACTGGCCCCGGGCGAACTTCCGTCACCTTCCCTGCGATGCCAAAACTGAGCAGAGCGCGGGTCAGCACATCGGATTGCGCCTTGATTTCTTCTTCCGTGACACGCCCTAGGGGGCCTGACGGCTCGCTCAAGAGCATGGCCGGATCCGGCAAGATATAGTCCCCCGCCTTCGCTTGGGTGGTAATGACCGGCTTGTCCAACTCGGACTCATTCGGCACATCCGGTTCGGGAGTCGGTTGTCGTGACGGCTGAATGACCGGCCAATTCAATTCCGGCTCCGCAACCGCCTCAGGAAGCGTCTCTTCAATCACCGCACGAATAGCCGAAGACGATTTCTGTTTGGCTTTCCGTGGGGACTCAGGAATCTCTTCTTCGACCGATCGTTCAGGGGCCAATGCACGAGCCCGGTTGAACATCCAATTGCCCCAACCGGGAAGCCGCCGAGCAATTTCTGCCAGAGAGATGGGCGCTGTGAAGAGGAGCGAGACCAGTAGTCCTGCCACGATCAAAATGTGGGCACCGGTACTTGCAAAATAGGCTCGTAAGCTTTCGGCCAATACTTGTCCGAAGAAGCCTCCTGCCATCCCTCGGTAAATAAGGCCACTGGAGACGGTCGGCACGGCCGTGATTTCGAGATGGAACAGGCCGCTGAGAAACAGTAATGCCGCCAGCGAGGCGCCGGCGTTCCTCAGACGAATCGACAGGTCGCTCTGAGTGAAACAGCGGACGCCCAAGAAACCGAGGAGAATGGGAAACAAGTAGGCGGCCCCGCCGATCGACCAAAATAAGGCAGAGGCGAAGAACGCGCCGACCGACCCGATGAGGTTTCTGGACGAAGGCGTCGCAGCTGTCCCAGCCTTGATCTCCCCTGGGACAAAAGACACCATGCTGAGCAGCGTCAAGAGCGCCAACGCGATCAGGACGACTCCGATCACTTCTCGCTTGATGTGTGAGGAGGGGGAAGCGGCGCCGCGGGCCTCGCCCCGCTTGGCCGATGTGGTGACAGCCATGATCGCGATGCTAGCACAGGGAATCGGTCATTTCAAACAAAGACGCCGACGGAAGCGAGCCACAGAATACACGCGCACCTCGTCAACTGAGCGCAAGAGAGAGCCGGAGAAAGTCCTCAATCGATAATGTCTCTGCTCTGCGGGTCGGAGCAATACCCAATCGCTGCAATGTCTCGGTAACAGGATGAGGTTCATACCCTTCGTCGCGCAGGGAATTCACGAGCGTTTTCCTTCGATGCGCAAAGGCCGCCTTCACGAGTGAGCGGAATGCGTCCTCTTCCTGCGGGCTGAGCCTCGTGCGCTCTTTCGTGCGCAGCAAGACTACCGCCGAGGCTACCTCTGGCCTGGGACGGAAACATTGGGCCGAGACACGAAACGATTTGGTAATGTCGGCGGCATACTGCGCCATGACTGAGAGGACGCCATAGTCCGACCCACCTGGTTTTGCCACCAATCGATCGGCCACTTCGGCCTGCAGCATGAGCACCATACGAGAAAACCGGACGCGCTGGTCGAGCAATCGAAAGAGCAACGGGGTTGAAATGTAATAGGGCAGATTGGCCACGACAACGGTCCCCACCGGCAAACTCTCGACCGGATAGGCCAGCGCGTCCTCACAGACCAGCGCCACATTCGCAAGCTTCGCTTGCCTGGTTTCGAGATAGGCATGGAGCCGTGGGTCCACTTCGACCGCCGTGACACGACCGGCTGTGCGGCTCAGCGCCTCTGTGAGGATGCCGCGGCCTGGACCGATTTCCAACACGTGGTCGCCGGGTCGCAGTTCTGCCAACGCAACGATTTTGCGCACGATGTTGGGATCGATCAGAAAGTTTTGGCCAAACCGTTTGTTCGGCGGAGGAAGGTCGCTAATCGACACAAGTCAATTCTCACTGGAAGGACGAGGAGCGGCCTGCGCCAGTTGCTTTACCAGATCGGTAAGCGGAACTCGGAAATAGTCGGTGAGGTCGGTAAACTCTTCCACTAAATCGTTGGTAAATGAAGGCCCCGGCTGCAGGGCGGCAAACTTCTGCCCTTCTTTCTGGCCCAGGGATTCAGTGATGAGCGCACTCGTCTTCATTTTCCATTTTGCCACTCGCTCGGCTCCGGCAACGGTATTGAGCGTCTCCATGGTCTCTTGGAAAATCTGGTCGAGGTCATTCAACTGCTTCTGAAGCATCTTATACGCTGCATCCGATTGGTTGGTCATCGATTGGCTCCCTGTTACAATGGTCTGTCTGGTCTATTTGGTCTATCTGGTTTGGTTGGACTCGCGGACATTCGATTCAGTCTAGATAACCAGACAGACTGGATAGACAAGACAGACCAGCTGCCCCCTCACCGTCTTTTAGCTAGCCTGGCGGCCAGCGTGATCGCCTCGATTAAGCTGCCAGGGTCTGCAATGCCCTTCCCCACGATATCGAATGCGGTTCCGTGATCGACCGACGTGCGGATAATCGGCAGCCCCACCGTCAGGTTCACGCAGGTGCCGAACGCGACAAGCTTTAGCGGAATGAGCCCCTGGTCGTGGTACAGAGCCACCACACCGTCGTAGTCGCCCCGCGCCGCTTTGCCGAACAAGGTATCGGCCGGCAAGGGATCGCTGGCACGAATGCCCTGAGCCTGCATCGCACGAGCCGCAGGGAGAATGACCCGCGCCTCTTCGTCTCCAAACAGTCCATGTTCTCCGGCATGAGGGTTCAACGCGGCGACACCAACCCTCGGCTTTGTAATTCCGAACAGATTCTTCAACGCCAGATGAGCCAGTCTGATGGCTTTTTCAATCTTGGCCTGGGTGAGGAGCGACGGCAAATCTTTGATCGCGACGTGGGTTGTCACAAACATGATTCGGAGCGGTCCGCCGATAATCATCATGCCGGATTCTTGTGTCTTGGTCAGGTCTGCAAGCAATTCCGTATGGCCAGGGAAATGACAGCCAGCCATATTGATCGCTTCCTTGTTGATCGGCGCGGTGACGATGCCGTCGATACAACCCAGCTGCGCAAGCTCCACGGATTTTTTGATGAACAGCACGGACGCCGCTCCAGTTTCAGGTGCTGCGACTCCATGCGGAAACCGTCCAAGGGGATGATCCAGCGGATCCAGCACAGCGAGATGATTCGACCGCGGAGATGCCGTTTCGTGACCCTCCACTCGGATCACGTTCACCTTGAGTTTCAAGCTCTTGACTATCTGCTGCATGACCGGAAACGAGCCGATGACAATTGGACGACACAGTCGCCGCAATGCTTTCCCTGCCAAGGCTTTCGCAATCACCTCGGGGCCAATCCCCGCCGGATCTCCCATCGTGATACCAAGGAGGGGCTTACCACTCACCTGTCCAACGCTCTTCTTAGTATTCATCACGCATCACCAATCACGCTTCACATATTTAGACCCAATACAGATACACCACATACCCTATATAAAGGATAGCGCTCCCGCTCAGCAACCATGGCCGCCAGAGAGCACCCCATGCAGCCTGCGCCAATAAGAAGGTGGCCGCAGCCACCGCGAACACCATGGTAATCAAGGCCGTCGGTGCCAGCGTCCAGTCCGTGCCCAGGAGCCCGATCGAGACCGGAATGGTACCCTGAAAGACGATCGCGCCGGTGACATTCCCTACCGCCAATCGATCCTTCTTCCGGTAGAGCCAGAGAAAACTGTTCGACATCTCAGGCAACTCAGTCGCCAGGGGCGCGACGAGGAGGGCTAAGAGTAATGGAGAAATTGACAAGGCTCCTGCGATCGTTTCTGCAGCGAGTACGAAGAGGTGCGCTCCGAGCGCAAGACCAGCCAAGCCGATGATTGCTTGAAGACCGATGAATCCAAACGACGGGATCGTCGCCTTTCTCGCAAAGAGCAGCGGATCAAGCCCGCCCTCGCCCCCCTCTTCATCAGTCTCACTAAACTTCAGCTTGACGTAATAGAGATAGAGGCCCACCAACCCGACTGCGGCGACGGCATGCATCAGTCGAGACGGAATAAATACACAGACCAGTGCGACGCTGTAGGCCGCCACAAAGAAGGAGAGATCGCCCCTCACATGTTGATAGTTCAATCGGAAAGCGGCGGTTCGCTTCCCCAATCCGGCATACACCATCAGCAAGATGGCCAAGATGGGGATCACCAGCGTGGTCAGCATAAAGGGAGCGCCGAGAATCGCGCCCAACCCTACCTCCGCTTCGGCACGGCTGGCTCCGAAAAAAATGGCAATGACGGGAATCGACGTTTCAGGAAGTGTGGTGCCGATGGCCGCCAACACGCCGCCGATCGCGCCTTCGGACAGATTGAATCGCTTGCCCACCCACTCGATGGCGTTCGTAAAGAGCGTGCAGGCGCCCAGCGTCACCGCGACGGATACGAGAAACAGAAGAGTATAGAGTAGGACCGTCATCCCCGGCCCGTCGGCCGAGCTATCCGCTGTTTGGCATAGGCGAGGGTCGCGTCTTCGAGCACTTGCTTTACGGGACGGCCTGTTCGTTCGGCTATCCGCTTGCAATCGAGATATTCCGGAGCCGCTTTGGCCGTCGCTTCATTCACATCGGCGATCTTCATCCGAACAACTCCCCCGCGCACCTTCACCGAGCTAAACCGGCGTGGAAGGATCTGTCGCGTCACTTCACGAATCCGGACTCCTAATGCCGTCGTTTCCTGAAACAGGATATCGAGAATCCGATCCAGCTGAGCCGCATCCGTAAGACAGGTCAGAATGATACCAGGCCGTCCACACTTCATGATGACCGGAGTCAGCGTCACATCGAGCGCCCCACGAGCGAATAACTGTTCCATCACATACTCATAGATTTGCGGGTTCACATCGTCGAGGTTCGTTTCAAGCTGCAGCACCGTATCCCGTTCCCGCACTCCTCGGGATGACGGCCGTGCGAGAAACACCCGCAAGGTATTCGGCCAGCCGTCAGGATCGGCATCGCCCGCTCCATAGCCGATGGCCGCTGGCGCCATCACCGGCATGGGGCCGAACTCAGACGTCAACGTGCGCAACAGCGCCATGCCCGTCGGCGTAGTGAGTTCACGGAGAGGACCGGCACTATAAATCGGAATTCCTTTGGACAGAATGGCAACCGCCGGACCGGGCGCCGGCAATATCCCATGAGCGGATTGCAGCGTCCCGGCTCCAACATTGACGGGGGAAGAAGTCACACGCGTCACGCCCAACAGATCGCAGCAGATCAGCCCGCCGACGATATCGACAAACGAATCCAGGACCCCCACTTCATGGAAATGGACGTGATCCTTGGCCACACGGTGGGCATGCCCTTCCGCTTCGGCCAATCGATCGAACACTGATCGGCTTTGCTGCTTGATCGTATCGGGAATTCGACTCGCGGAGAGGATGGTGTGGATCCTATGAAGCGAGAGCGGCTTGCGCAATCCCGACGTGATCACCACGTCTACTTTCGTGGCATGGATCGCCCCTCGATGCACCCGCCGCTTCCGTAGCGTAAACCCTGAAAGCCCAAGTCGCTTCAACCCCTTCACCAAGTCAGTAAACGGGACTCCCACGTCTACAAGCGCGCCGAGGATCATGTCGCCACTGACGCCGGAATAACAATCAAAATGGAGATGCGCGCCCACGTGCGTCCTTTCCCTACTCAATTTAGACCGCGCCATCTTACCCAAGCCGCACACGAACGGCAATCGGCTCAGGCGGCTGGAAGGCCCATGGCGGTTCGTCGCGATTGGCCCGAAACGCACATTCCTCGTGAAACGTATCTTATTCGAGCGTTTCAGGTTATACGTTTCTAACTTCACGTTTTCATGGGATAGTCCCTGACAACCTGAAATCTGAAACCAGAAACCAGCAACCCACTTCCAAATGACGCTTCACAAACGATGAGCGATGAAGAACCAGTGGCAGCGAACGAGTTCATGGACCTTGCGGGATCGACTACATTGACAGCCTACCAACGCTGTGGTATCCCCACTACACTGCTCACCGACTGGGCGTTTCTAATAAGAAGCTGGTGAGGCGCGTATCCCCTATGACGATCTGCCGGCCCTTCATCACACCCTGCGCAGAGTTATTCGAATCGTGGGGTGGGCGGGTTGTCTGTGTGCTACTCTGCGCTGCGTTGTTTCTCTGGGCCCCGCTTGTCGCCTCAGCAAAATCGAAGCCCCCTCGTGCCCCACGGCCCGACCCTGAACTCAAGATTCTCGATCTGAAGGTCTCTCCTAACCCCTATACAATCTCGTCCGGGTCGTTGCAGTTTTCTGCCATAGTCAAGCTGCCGAAGGAGCTGAACGGCGCCACCCTGCTGGAAGTCTCATCATTTATCACCTCGCCATCGAAAAACTCACTCCGATTTCTGACCTCACGTACCGCGCTAGAACCGCACGCCGCCTCAACCGACGACGCGGCCCCTCCGCAAGTCTCTGCCCTCCTGACGTGGGACGGGCTGGACCAGAAAAAAGTCCAGGCGTCAGCAGGGCTCTATCAGTTCGAAGTACGTGCCAAATTGCTGGCGAACGGCGAGAAGGGCCCCAGAACGCAGATGGTGTCCTGGCCGAAACGGGGGGCGGTAGAGGTGAAGTAACAAACCGTAAAAAGTGACACGTTACACGTGAGAGGTGCTCATCAAGAACGCATCTCTTATCGTTTTACCTTTCACGTCACACGTTTCAAGCCTGCCCTAGCACGTTAATCCGGTGCGCAAGACAGCCGGCCCCGAAGCCGTTGTCGATATTCATCACGCCGACCCCCGCCGCGCAAGAGTTCAGCATCGTCAACAACGCAGCGAGTCCACCGAAACTTGCACCGTAACCCCGGCTCGTCGGCACCGCCACGACCGGACAGGGCACCAACCCGCCTACCACGCTCGGCAAGACTCCGTCCATCCCTGCTGCCACCACAACCACTCGAGCTTGCATCAGCCGGTTCTGACGCTCCAGCAACCGATGAATACCGGCCACACCCACGTCATAGAGCGTCTCAACCCGACTCCCCATCACCTCCGCTGTCACTCTCGCTTCTTCTGCCACAGGAATATCCGAGGTGCCGGCCGTCATCATCAAGATATGCCCTTGCAGCCGCCGCTTCGGGTCACGGATCGACACAATGCGCGCCTCATCATGATAGACCGCTCGACGGTCAAGCCGCTTGATGAGCATGGCCACTTGGCGCGTCGCACGCGTCGCCAACAACGGACGATGGTGTTTCAACAATGCCTTCGCAATGGCGCGAATCTGGGCCGACGTTTTTCCCTCGCAGAAAATGACTTCGGGAAACCCCTGCCGTAATGACCGATGGTGATCGACCGAAGCAAACCCAAGATCTTCATAGGGCAAGGTGCGGAGTTGCCCGATAGCCGCTCTCACAGGCAAGGTACCGGTCTGTACCTCAGTCAACAGTCGTTCAAGCGCTTCAGGATTCATGGCTGCCCCTTCTCCGGTTTTGCATCACGCTCCATCAAATCGGTCACCGCCTTTCGGCACGACTTCCCCTCGAATAACACCCCGTTGATCTCTTGTACGATCGGCATGTCGACGCGATGACGTCGCGCAAGTCCTAACGCCGCCTTCGCCGTCCGCACACCTTCGGCCACGGCCTGCATACTGCCGAGGATCATCTCCAGCCGCTCGCCTTTTCCCAGTCTCACGCCGACCGTGTGATTCCGGCTTAAGGCTCCAGTGCAGGTCAACACTAAATCGCCGACGCCGGATAGTCCGTAGAACGTTCGTGGATCCGCGCCCATCGCGACGCCCAACCGCACCATCTCAGCTAATCCCCTCGTGATCAAGGCAGCCCGCGCATTATGACCGAGCCCCAATCCATCCACCACGCCGGCTGCGAGCGCCATCACGTTTTTGAGTGCCCCGCCGAGCTGGACGCCCAAGACATCGCTGTCGGCGTACACTCGAAAGGCTGGTGTCATCAACACAGCTTGGAATGTCTTGACCAGCCCCACATTGCTTCCGGCTAAACAGAGCACTGCCGGCTTCCCTGCGCTGACTTCTGCTGCGAAGCTCGGGCCTGACAACACCATGAGGTCTTGATGCATGGCAGGAGGAAGCAGGTCGGTCATGACCTGTGTCATCAAATTCAACGTATCTTCCTCAACCCCCTTCGTCGCGCTGACGAACGGGATCGGAGCGGAAAGGGACCGGACCAGCTCACGCAGCACAGGACGTGCAACATGTGACGGCACCACAAAGAGCAGTCCTTCGCTCTGTTGAGTGATGTCAACCAACGACCGGGTGGCAATGAGGGATGGGGGGAGCGAGATGCCGGGCAGAAAGACCGGATTCTCGTGTTTCCCATTGATGGCATCCACGACCTCTCGTTCATAGGCCCAGAGCAGAGTTCCGAGACCTTTCTCCGCGAGATGTTTCGCCAGGGCAGTGCCCCAAGCACCGGCTCCGATGACTCCTATGCGATGGATGGATGGCATGAATGAAAAGTGATTATGACGGAAGGAGTGACATCAACAAGGTTTGTGAGCTTCGCGGATTATAGGAACCGGTTCTTTCACCTGTCAATGAATGAGAGGCAGTCTTCGAAATTTGTCAAGTCGAGCCAGACTCCACAGGCCTCCCAAAATAGGATGCTGGTTGGTGGGGCTGAAGTGACACATGCCTTGCTCCCTCCTTGTACGATTTCACATTTTCCTTCGTCCGGATGCACCGGACGATTAGTATGAAAGCTGGCGTCGTTACAGGTGAAAGCGAGGGAGATGCCAATGAAAACTACACGATTGGCAAGGCGTTTCGTGATCACGAGTCTGCTGACCGTCCTGGCGCCGATTGTTCTCTTTACGCCTCAGGTGTATGCAGAGTCCTACGTGGCTGGACAGTTCGGCGTGACTCTCCCGCAGAGTCTAAGCAACGGCACAGTCACACAAGATGGATTGGGGGGGCTCGATATCTCAGACCAGCCCTTAAAAAGCTCCGCGATGGTGGGTGCCAAGCTCGGACACTACTTCACGAAAGCCCGTTGGCTGGGCATCGAGACCGGTGTGTCTTACACAACCCCTCATATTGAACAAGGGTCGCTTACTTTTTCTGGCCCTGGTGGGTCGTTAACATTCCCAAGTTTAGCGGGCATTCACCAACGCATAATTACATGGGACACGGATGTCATCTTTCGCTATCCCGGTTACCGGCTCCAGCCCTATGTCGGAATCGGCCCCTCTTTTTACTTTGCAGAGCTAAAGGGCCCCGACGCACCTCCAGGACAATCGGCCACCTCAATCGGCTTCAACGCCGAAGGAGGTGTACAATACTACCTCACGCGTCAATGGACCCTGTTCGGGGAAGGCAAATACAACTACGCCCGCATGAACTACTCCTCAAACCATAGCGATTCGAACGCTGACCCACTCGGATTTCGAGCGACCTACAGTGCCTTCATCCTCTCCATCGGCATTGGCTATCATTTCTAAGTACAGGGCCATTTTAATCCCACCCCCATCTAGCAAACCAACGCGGTTCCGTGTAGCCTACAATGAAACCGCCCATGAAAATCTGTCCATCATGTCGACAAGAACTCCCGGAGATTAGCCGCTACTGCTCGCATTGCGGCCAACGGCTTCATGCAGATCTGATTGAGACCCCCGCGCCACCTCCACCACCCGTGACACCTGGGCCGGGACAGCTCAACATCGAAGTCCTGTACGGCATGGTGGCAATGCTGTCCCTCGCAATCATCTTCCCACCCTGGGAAACCCCGCCGTCACAGGCTCCGGAATTCCTCGGCCTGCATTTCATCTTAACGCCCCCCATTCCGGACGCCATTGTAAGTCGGCTGTTGCTGACGATCGAACTTGTCACCATCGCCATCGCCGGGCTCTATGGTTCGTTCTTCTTCCGGCAAAAACCTTAGCAGGATGCTGAAAAATCCCGCCAGCGGCGTTCTCAGTCGCCCGTCTCCCTGCAACGTACCGCAAGGGTACGCTTCGGTCGCCGGGCTCCCTGCGGCCTTGCTGGACAGGCTTTTTGAGCATCCTGCACAGAATTGTTCCGCAACCTGTTAACGGATCAATGGTCAATAGTCATTAGACGTTGGCAGGTAAAAAACTGCGGCAGTCCTTATCTATTGACCGATGACTATTGACCGCTAACCAGCAACCCTACTCAGTCCAACGCCAGCGTGAGACACTTGGCCGATCCGCCTGATTTCATGAATTCATCGAGCGGAACGGGGTGAGGAAGATAGCCGCGTGAGGTCAAGAGGGATTCTGTTTCCGGACAGCCTGCGGGCAGCACGACGTGTTTCCCGACACAGACGGCATTGCAGGCAAACCGGAGCGCCTCAGCCTCCGGCACCACGAGACGTCTGGAAGGAACGATCCGTTCGGCAAGAACCTCTTGCCCGTAGCGATCGAAGGCGGGAGGGAAATACAGGAGATCACCGCCACTCAAGGGGCACAAGCAGGTGTCGAGGTGATAGAACCGATTATCGACCAGTTCGAGTGGAATGATTTCTCGATGAAACCAGTCACTGAGGGTCGGAAACACACGGATATCCGATCGCTGCCGATAGCCACCAAACCAGGCGTCGGGAAATCCTAAAAGGTCCCCGGCCCCTTCGAAGAAGCTGCCGGGGTCCAGCGTGGCGACTTCGTAGCCATGCCCACGAAACCAGTCTTCAAAGTATGCCTCCTCCTTCTGTCGTTCGACATAGCGAAAACGGCTCGGCACCGCTTTACTTCCAACGACGATACCGGCATTCGCCGTGAACACGAGGTCGGGCAGCCCTGGCACAGGCTTCATCCGTTCCAAGATCGCGCCCACCTCCTGCTCAAGCACCTGCATGAGATGATGCCACTGGCGGACGGCCCGATCTGAATCGACGGCGTTCGAACGGCGCATCCATGGATTAATCTCGTACTCGATACTGAAATAGTCCGGCGGGCAAACCAGCAGGTGACTCATGGCCTCCACCCCAGCTCCCGCGCCAGATCGCGCAGAAACGACGCGGCATCCATGACCAACCCGACAGCTTGAAAACTTCCTCGATCCGCGAGTTTCGTCGGAACAGCGGGATTGACATCGACGCAAACGGATGGGATCGTAGCAGGCAACAAATTACCCGTCGCCACCGCGTGCAACGTCGAGGCGACGAGCAAGGCCATGCCGATACCGGGGATCGCTGCACGCATGGCGGCCTGCGCTTCCAGTGAATCCGTGATGACGCCGGGCAATGGGCCGTCATCGCGAATCGTGCCGGCCATCACGACATGCGCGCCCCGTCTGACACAGGCCGCCATAATTCCGGTCTTGATGACTCCCGACCTGACCGCTGCGTCGATGCTACCGATAGCCCTGACCCGATTAATAGTTCGCAGATGGTGTTCATGTCCATGCGGCACGACGCGACCGGCCGCATGCCCATAGCCGAGGGACGTGCCGTAGAGATCGACTTCCATATCGTGAGCCGGCAGCGCATTCCCGCAGAACAAGACATGGATGAATGCTTCATCGATGAGCCAGGTCAGCGCTTCGCGCCCCCCTGCGTGAACAATCGCCGGACCTCCTGCCAGCAGCACCTTGCTGCCAGCTTTCCCCTCTCGGAATCCTGTTCGCAACTGCACGAGGCGCTTGGCGATGTCGCTGATGACATGCCCATGGGGACGCTCGGACGAAACCTGCGATTCCATGAAGCTGAACACATCGCGATCACGCGGTCGTTGGAGCGGAATCACCCGCACACCCTCACGGCCAATCACAATCTGATCTCCCTGCTTCACCTCTCCCATCGGAACAGTTCGAGCAGTCAGACTCACTGAGTCCACACGAATGCCCAGATCCATCTCGATCCCCTCTACTTCCACCCATTGATCATGCACCCGAACCTGGGTGGGTAAATGGGTCGTCGCGTAGAACTCGTCGGGAAAGATGCCGTCCGCCGGCGCCGCCGCCAGCCGGCAATCCCGTTCACTCTCGACCGACGCGCCGTGGGGTTGAATGGCATGGAGAATCTCGCTGAGCAGTTTCGCAGACGAGGCCCGCACGACGATCCTGGCGCGCGACGGCTCCTCGCGGGTTTTGCCGATCTGCACGTCCTGAAGATCGAATGTTCCACCCATCATCAAAATCGTGTCCAGGACCTTCGCCAGGATCAACGAATCGATAATATGGCCTTGAAGCAGGACGGTTTCTTGATCTTGCATCATAAGTCAGACTCCCGCTCTTATTTGGTAGGCTCCGCACAGATTCTACCACCAGTATCAACCGCCGCAGATCAGATTCTGACGGTATACCAATCCCTGCAGGCTGCTCAAAATGGCCTCCCTTCTCACCCGCCCAGCCCTGGCGCGCCAACACGCGCCTCATCCCGGGCAAGGCCGCAGGCGAGAAGAAACCGGAAGCGTAGCCTCTTGGCTATGTTGAGGATTTGTTTGAGTCGAGAAGGACGCTATGCAGGCTGCTCAAAATGCTCCGCTAGCAAGGCCGCAGGCGAGTGACAACCGGAGGCGTAACATTCTCACCCGCCCAACCCCGAGCTGTCGGAACAGCTCTTTTCCCGAGTGGGGTACGTTGAGAATGTTTGCGACCCGAGAACGAAGCTAGCAGACATTTTCAGCCGCCCGCTAGTCGGTCTTCATGAGTTCGCGAAGAACACTCGTCGCATAAGCCCCGGGAGGAAGTGAAAAGGAGAGGGTGAACACAGTGCCCTCTAGAGCCCATTCCAAATCGGCGAGGGGGATTCGGAGGGAGCGCCGCTCACCGCGAAACCCGCATGCCTTCGCGGCCTCGGTGAGACTTTCCGGCGTGGCCCCGCTCTCAGCGACCACGGCCCGTTCGATCTCGCCTGGTTCTCCGCTGGCCCAAGAAGCGCGCGACCCGAACAAGATGCCGGTGGGACTGATCTCGAACCGGTCGGCCCGTGGCTGTTCCTTCGCAGCATCCTCGACCTGAAAACAGGCGCCGTTCTCCATTTTCATGGCCCAATCTCCAACCAAGATACGATCGAGTCGATCCAGTCGTCGGGCCAACATGTCATTAAAGAAGTGCGACTGATACGCGTTGAGGTACCACATGCGCTTGGACCGGCTCAGCCTATTTCGGTGAGCAGGGTCCACCAGGAGTTTGGCCCCGGTCTGGTAATTCTGTCCACTCCGCCCTTGCCGTTGGGGACCGAAATAGTTCGGCACGCCTCGTTGCACCAGTATGTCCGCCACCAGGGGCACCGTCTCGTGGGTATGCGAGGCAACATCCCTGATCACCAACCGAAAGTGATTGCCTGCATGATGCCCCGGGCGCAAGCGATTGCGATGCCGGCCCAGCACGTCCACAGACAAGAGCTGCTCGTCCACTTTCAGTCGATCCAGCCGTTCGGGTGTGACACCGAGAAGCGAGACCATTTGCGTGGTCACAGCCCTGGCGTCTTTGAGACCCGCCACACCGATCGCTTGTGCTTTTACCCCCAAGACCGAAGACAGTCGCAAGACGAGGTCCGGAGTCGAGAGCAGGCGCTTTTTGATTTTGATGTAGAGATGCTCACCCTCTCCACAGGGATGGTACAGCGGGTATTCCTCGACCTGGAAGTCTTCCGGAACAGTCCGCATCTGCCCACCGATGCCCGGCAGTGTGACAGTCAAGTAAGGCATGGTCATGCTGCAATGGGCTCCTGCCTTGTGCGCGTCATCGATCTCACCAACTAGTCAATCTTAATGGGGATGAAACCACTCGCATGATATACTTTTCCTATGCTATTTCGCCCAGTGATAGCCCAGTGGTCTAAGGCCTACTTGTTAGCGGCAGGAGTGTCCCTCACCGTTTTCCTGTGTGCCCTGTTCCCAGGGGATTCGTTGGGTAGGGACAATTCGATCTTTCAACAATTCACCCAGCACATCAGCCAGCAGATCCACAAAGACAAACAGGCCTTCGCGCAAGCGAATACCTGCGTATCATGGTTTTATAAGGCAGGAAAGACACCTCCTCCGACCGTGCAGGGAATCGGCTGGAACCCCACTTCGTCATCCCAGGTCGAAGCGGATTGTCTGCGCCACTATCCAAACGGAATGGACGATGCGCGAAACGATCTTGCCAAAACACAGGCGTTGCTCTCAGTCAGTCTGACGTTCTACGAGTTCGCCCTGGTCGCCGACCGGAATGACGATGCGAGCTACAGTCCCGTTGAACTTCAAGATATGCTCCGCTCCCTTACTCTCTCGCACCATGACGAGGAACCGACCCCGAAGCAGATCACCGCTCTCATGGAGCGGTTCGACAGCTGGTACCGCAGCCGCAACATGGACGCCTTGATGCAAGGCATGAGCGATCTCTATGAACGAGGCTATCGCGTGACCCCTTCCGATCGTGTCGAGCTTGATCGGGTGATGGGGTGACACAACGCACGATGTCCTGGCCCGATCAAGCCCGTTCCTTCATCGGATATTGCCTGAGCGAACCCTTCTATCGGCTCTTTAGTCACGTTCCCAGTTGGGAAGTCGGACTCTCCACACATGAGATCTCACGACTCACCTATGCGCACACCCCCTTGACCGGACGGCGGGCCGTTCATCTGAGCGACCTGCATCTCGACCGCTATCAACCACGGCACGATCTCATCGTCGCCACCATCGGCGAACTCCGCCCCGACTGGATCTTTGTCACCGGCGACCTGCTCAACGTACCGGAGGGACTGCCGCATGTCTTTCGTTTTCTCTCTGGCTTGCGCAAAATTGCGCCTGTCTTCGTCACATTGGGCAATCACGATCACTATAGTGGGGTACCGATCGATCAGTATTGCGAACTCGCCGACCGCCACAAGATCACTCTCTTGATCAATCAGGCCACCTTCATTTCCACGGACTGTGGCGAGATCGCCATTGTCGGCGTTGACGATCCCTCGTTGCATCGGGCCGACTTGAGCTGCCTACCTCCGCGCGCACAAGACCGCTACACCCTCTTGCTGGCCCATTCGCCGAACATCCTCGATCAGCTGGAAGACCACCACGCCGTCGATCTAATCCTCTGCGGCCATAGCCACGGAGGCCAGTGGCGTATACCAGGCGTGCCGACGTTCTGGCTCCCACCAGGCTGCAACGGCCGGGTCGAAGGGCATCACGGAGAGCCTGGCCGCTGGCTCTATGTCAATCGTGGGCTTGGATGGTCATTTCTTCCCTTGCGATGGAATTGCACACCGGAAATCGCCTGCATCGAATGGGTGAACGAACAGGCGCAAGCAGAAGACTGAAGGGTTCGAAGTTCCGAACCCTTCAGCCGTCAGCCCGCCTTACCCGTCCTGTTTGATCGAGAGTCCCGCGCCTTCGAACGATTTCATGACTGGTTGATCCGCTCCAGCGCTTCCTTCGATCGGCTCCTGACGGTTTGATCCCAATCCTTTTCCATGGCAGTCGTCAGTTTCTCCTTCGCCTCACTGGCGCGCAATCGGCCCAATCCCAACGCCGCACTGGAACGTACATACGCGTGGTCATCTTCCATCGCCTTCAGCAGCAAGGGAACGACTGTCGCATCGTTCAAGACGCCAAGGTGACTGGCCGCCATCCCTCGAATCCGGTGCTGTTTATCCCCGAGCGCCTGCTGCAACGTCGTCGCGAAGAGGTCTCGTAACGCGGGCGTCACGGATTCCAAGCCCTTGGCGCGGTACCCATTCACTTCAATCAGTGCAAAGGCGATCTCCAACTTCTTCTCTTGTACCGTAGCCCGTTCGAACGAGGCTATTAACTTCGCACGTTCACGCCGTTGCTTCCTGCGGCGGTTGACCGCTCGGACCAACAGAAACAGGCCCGCCGCAATCACCAACCCCACAAACGCCACGGGAATAGCTTGATCGATCACATCGTCCTGGGTATCGAACGACAGACGCTTCCACACCCAGACGCCGGTAATGATGACGCCGACAATGATTCCAATGGCGACTAAATTGGTCTGGCCGGATTCAGAACGAGTGCTCATGGGGATAGCATCTTAGCAGGGCGGGGGGAGGGATGGGAGGGGATGGAGGCTGATAATCTTCTGTGCTTGCGCACCGCGCGGCCTCGGAAGAACCTCGCTCGGGCTAATGGCACGTCTCGGCGTGCCAGTGGGTGGGAGGGTGAAAAAGCCACGCGCAGTGGAAGATCAATCAGCCCCCATCCCTGAAGAGAGAACGAGCGAGCTTGGAGGGAGCATTTATATCGTTCGACGAGCGCATTCGAGGATCGACCAGGCTGCCCTTGAGAAACAAGTGAGGATGGAGGGGCGTATTACTCAGGCGCGTAGCGGTGGCAACTCCGGGCAGAATAGACTCCCGCCCACTTTTATTCCGTTTCCCGCTACTTGACCAGCAAGAGAGAGAGCGATACAGTGCAGACCAATCGTATGAAACAGAAGGCTATAGCGGTCGACAAACACTTTGATGCGCGAGAAGTTGCTTCCTATGGCGTCATGGAAGCCGCGCATTACTTGCGCATTCCACGCACGACAATCCGAGACTGGGTTTCAGGCCGGCATTACCGCAACGTCACCGGCATCCGTTTCTCCAAACCGATCATCCAGGTACCCGATCCAGACATGAAGTTGCTCTCCTTCATGAACCTGGTGGAAATCCACGTCCTCGATGCCATTCGCCGTAAGCACGACATCCCATTAGAAAAAGTCAGAACTGCGATGAACTATCTCTCGAAACAATTTCCTTCGAGACATCCCTTGGCCGATCAGGAATTCGTCACCGATGGATTGAACCTCTTCATCAAAAAATTCAGCCAATTGATCAACATCTCTCAGGAAGGACAATTGGCCATCCAAGAAATCCTCCAGGCACACCTCCATCGGATCGAACGAGATCTCAAGGGCATCCCGGTCAGACTGTACCCGTTCACGCGAAAACGCGACCTCCAAGAAGAACCCAGGGCCGTCGTTATTGATCCACAAGTATCCTTTGGCCGACCTGTGCTGGCAGGCACCGGTATTCCAACCGCTGTGATTGCGGAACGCTATAAGGCCGGCGAATCCGTGGACGACTTGGCAGACGATTATGGACGCCGGCGGCTCGAAATCGAAGAAGCCATCAGGTGCGAACTCTCCGTCGAAGCCGCCTGAAGCGCTCGTCTTCTTCCTCGATCGTTCTCTGGGGAAGAAGCGCGTAGCCATAGCGCTCCGTCAGGTCGGCGCCACGCTTCACATCCACGACGACCACTTTCCCCCTGACGCCAAGGATGAAGACTGGCTCGCCGCGGCCGGGCAACGCGGCTGGATTGTCCTGACCAAAGACCATCGCATCCGGTATCGACACGTTGAACGGCTGGCGCTCATGAGGGCGGGCGTGGCAGCATTTATCCTGACATCAGGCGATCTGCAAGGCGAGGAAATGGCTCAGATCTTCGTAAAGGCACTCCCCCGCATCACCCGGTTTCTGAAAAACCACACGAAACCGTTCATTGCCAAGATTGCGAAGGACGGCTCGGTCTCGTTGCTCTTTCAATAAGGCCTAACCTCATCTTACGAACAAGTCACAATAAATCATCCGAACAAACCCTCAAGGTCATTCTGTGACTGCATCCTGCTTGCTTTCTTACGGGTAAGAGGGTCGTTCATGTCGGCAAACTGGAAGTGCTCGCCTCTTTTTTTCCTGGCGATAATCAGACGCCCGAAATTCGGGCCGTGCGAGTCTGCAAAGGTTGCAAGGCCCTTGGCCTTCGCCCAAGTGTCCGCTCGGCTGTCGTCGTGCGGTTCAAGGATGTCCACCTCAAACTCCTGGCCTTTTTTACGCACGATGATGAAGTCGGGGTAAAACGGTTTTACCCCGGCCAGCTCATGGGGAATGCAAAACGCCCAGTCTCGACGTGGAAGGTTGCGGAGCCAGCCAACAAATCCTTTTGCACTCATGGCTTCTTCCAGTAGCGCTTCTTCCCAGCTGTTGAGATCGGCATAGAAGTCGCCCTGTGAATCGCAGTAGAGGTGTTTCTTCTTCGGGGCACCGTCCCTCTTCTCAACAATTTGTTCCGGCAAATCCAATTCATGCGCCGAAGGTTTACCGCTTGCTTGAATGAGCGCGTAGAATCGAGCCTTGTCAGCGGCAGGGAGCTGCTTAATGTCAGACTCGTGCTTTTTCCAAAAGGCAGTGAATTGCTCGCGAGCCAATAGCTCCATTTTCCCCGTCGTATCAGCTTTACGCATGAGGGCAAGGATCTCTAACTTAGCTTCATTCGGCTTCGCGTGGTTGTGATACCGCTTCCAGTATGTGCGATGAAGGCCTTCACCCGCCGCCAGCATCCTGCCCGCGGCATCGAAAAGCTGATCGATGTTTTCCTCGGAAAGTGACATCCGCATGCCTTTCCGATCCGTGACGTTCATGTGGCCAATAGCCACCATGGTCACATCTACTTCAATCTCGCCTCCATCGCGAACTACGGTACCCCATTCCGAATCTTTCTCAGCATAGTAGTCACGAAGCTCCTTGAGCTTCTTCGTCAGCGCGCCACGCATCGTATCGTAGGCGTCTTGATCCACCCCCTCGTGTACGAGCATCCAAGCCAATCGCAGTGCGCGTTTTACGTCGCCCATTTTTTGCACACGCGCGACCGAGTACGTCGGCAGTTCATTCAAATACTCGAACACATCGGACAACGCTGGATTTCGTGGGTACTCGACTACTGAGGTTTCGACACGGGTAGAGAGGCCCTCCTCAGCCTCAGGACTGCGCAAACGAGACAGCACCCCTTCCAATGCGTTGGCATCATAGTGTGGCAAGAAGAGCTCGACGGTATTCAGCACCTCGTTGCTTCTAATCCTTCGCGCCAGCGGTGTGCGGATCATACGGCCAACAAGCTGAGCGATGCTGGTCGGGTCTTGGGCACGACGAAAGCTCATCATCACCTCGGCTCGCGGACAGTCCCACCTTGTACTTAGTGCCGTCTTGAATAGCACCACCTTGACCTCTGTGCTGTCCTGAATGCGCGAGGCTTCCAGCTTTCCTGATAATGTGCTCACCAACCTGGATCTCGTGCTGGTCCTGGAAGCAATGAACAATTTCGTTCACGGCTAAAGAGCCACTCTGCCTCTCGATAACCCGCACCACATCCGCTAAATTTGTACGCGTCAGGGTTGTGTCGTTGCCGTCCTCCACTTGCAC
>DATHTZ010000590.1:0-2696 GCA_035462675.1 Nitrospiraceae bacterium
ACGGAGGTTCCGATCGGAGTCACTACGATGCATGCGGCAATGAGAGTCGTTATGTTCAAGGCAAGCTCCCTATTATCGGTCTCGTTGGCGCACCATGCGTCCGGCACCATAGTCTAGCAGCAATGGTCCCTTGAGGATGAAAGATTTGAGGGTAGTGACTGGGGCGTTCGATGTTTTGCCTGTGGATGAGAAGCGTGGGTGGAGATTGTCAGGGGAGCGCGCAAAGCATCAGGGGCACTCTTCAATGCGCCTGACTATCTTTAAGGAATGCCCCGGCCTTCTGCTAAAGTATTGGAGGTTGCTCAGCTGGTAAGGTTGGTGCGGGAGGGGTTGACTATGTTGATAAGTTACTTGAGGTATTTATGCGAAGCGATAGGAGGTAATAGGTTATAGGGTTATGTCTTATCGGGCAGTGCGGATGGCAAGCTCTTCCGGGATTGGGTAGCGCCTTGGTCCCAAAATCGCCGTACCTATGCGCACCATGGTCGCGCCTTCTGCAATAGCAATGTCCATATCTTCCGACATGCCCATGGAGAGTGTGTCAAGTTCGTATCCATCCCGCTTGAGCCGATCAAACAGTTCCCACAACATGTGAAACTGGCTGCGCTGTAAGGCCGTGGCAGTCGTGAGCTCAGGGACGGCCATCAGTCCGCGCAATTTCAGGCGGGGGAGGCGAACGACATGGGCTGCCAGCTGGGCCAGCTCTTCAGGCTCCACGCCGCTTTTACTATCTTCGCCGCTCACGTTCACTTGCAGGCAGATTTGCAAGGGCGGCAGTGATTCGGGCCGGTCTTTCGCCAGGCGGTCGGCAATTTTTATTCTATCCACGCTGTGAACCCAGACAAAATTCTCCGTGATGCGTTTGGTCTTATTGCTTTGTATAGGCCCGATAAAATGCCACTCAATCGGCAAATCGGTCAGTGCCGGCATTTTTGCCAGCGCTTCCTGCAGATAATTTTCGCCAAAAATAGTCTGTCCGGCAAGCCAGGCTTCCCTCACTCGCTCGGCGGGGTGAGTTTTACTCGCGACTAGCAGTGTAATCTCGTCCGGTTGTCGGCCGACGGATTGCGCCACCTGGGCAATACGGGCATTGACGGCTTGCAAGCGTGAGGCGACTGTTGCGATCGGCTCCATTAGCGGTACAGGTGCTCCCGTGTGAGGGGCATGGTGTTGTTCAATCCATTCGTAAAGAGGACATGATAGAGTCTCATATCCCCATAGCGAAAGTTGGCAACACAGCCATTGAGAAACATCCGCCACATACGAACGAAGGACGCATCGTACATCGCCTCGACCTTTTTGGCCTGGATCTCGAATCGCGCGCTCCACTCCTCAACCGTTCGCGCATAGTGCAGGCGAAGGTTTTCGATGTCCGTCGGAATGAGTTTGGCTTCGCACATGGTCTGTACGATTTCGTCGAGCGAGGGAATGTATCCACCGGGGAAGATGTATTTCAACGTCCAGGGATCGCCCGGTACTGGCCGCTCTTGTCCGATGGTGTGGAGCAGCCCAATGCCGCCGGGATTCAAGATCGACTTCGCCTTCTCCATAAATGTCGGAATGAATTGCTTTCCTACATGTTCAAACATGCCGATGGAAACGAATTTGTCGAATGTGCCTTCAATCTTCCGATAATCCTCAAACACGATCGAAACCTCTGTTGACAGACCCGCACGCTTGACGAGATCGACCGCATACTCGACTTGCTGTTTAGACAATGTGCAGCCGACGCCGCGCACGCCGTAGTGCTTCGCGGCGTAGATCAGCATACCGCCCCAGCCGCAGCCGATGTCGATCAGTGTTTCTCCGGCCTTCAGCTGAAGTTTCCGGCAAATGTGTTCGTACTTCTGCTGCTGTGCTTGCTCGAGCGTGTCGTTCTCATAACGGAAGTAGGCACAGGAATATGCCATACTCTCGTCAAGCCACAGCTTATAGAAGTCATTCCCGCGATCGTAATGGTGGGCGACGTGTTTCGTCGAGCGTGAGAGCGTGTTGAGCGATGTCTGGCGCAGGTGCTTAATGGCGAGCTTGGCTTTCAACCCGATAGGCAGATTGAGGAATGCGGCGTCCGCGCCGAAGCGGAGTAGTTGTGTGAAATCGCCCTCGACCTGAATATCTCCTGCCATATACTCTTCGCCGAAGCCCAACGACCCGCTTTCAAGCACATGCTCTGCCGCGCGCTTTGTTGCAAAAGTGAGGATGAACTGCGGTTCTCCGGCGCCGTAGGATTTTTTAATTCCATCCCAAAACTGCACCTGAAACGAAACATCCCGGGCATGATTGCTCAGCGCGTCGAAGAGTTGCTCGAATGTTTTTCGCATGATCTTCCTCTTCCGGGTGAGTGGACGTCGTATTTGAGGGCAGCACGAACACCCTCAAGAGGCCCTGCCAGGTGCCTGTGATAAGCTCTTTCTTCGGTTCTTGTCAAGATGCTCATGCGGAGGGGGCAGGGCTGCTAAACCCGCATGAGTCATGAGCGCGTCTGTTGCCATTGCGGGTTCACTGTTCTTGCGCGTGAAGCGTAGGACGGAATGAGTGTGTCCGATCGTCGTATGCGAGATGCGCCCTTCGACGAGCTCAGGGCGTCCCGAGCCTGTCGAGGGACGCTTCACGAGGAATGCCCGTTTGGGAGATTTCGCAATGAATCATCATGAAGCATGGAAGGGAGGTCGTGGTGAATATGTGAGACGAACGAT
>DATHTZ010000591.1:0-2224 GCA_035462675.1 Nitrospiraceae bacterium
GATCCCGAACATTGGGAGACTTTCGATTGCCGAAACGGCCTCAGTAAAAGTAGCGAGGTCAATGAAGTGGCCATCTCTGCTCGAGTCAAAAATGGCGATCCGCCCACTAAAGGCTCCCAACCCTCCCGATTGGCGAATACGAAGCAAGGCGGCTTTCGAAAATTCACGAAAGGCATTTCTGAATTTTTCTTCGCTCATGCGCGCCTGGTAATATAGAACGTCTGCAGCCTATTAGGCTGATTTCCGAACTAGCCTATGACACAAATATTTGTTTTTGACCCGCGGAGAGGATACGCCGAACACCACGAAAGATCGAGACATGACATTCACATCTGCCCCGAGGTTTTTGATCCTCGATCCAGCCTTCCCGCTTCGCGCTGTCGTATCCCACTGAAGATCTTCATCCTGCCTGCTGGTGTGCTGTCCTAGCCAGCGGACGTCTCTGGCCTGGAGAGAGTCATGCCTTTGACCCACAGCCAGGCAGGGAGGAGTGTGACTCTCACTACGCGAGCATGATCAGGTTTGGCAAAGGAGGTTTTCTAACCGGGTTTTGTAGCGGTTTCTAGTGGGCGTAGAGGGGATAAACCGAAAGGAATCGCCTAAATTTAAGCGAGGCACAACACTTTCTCTTGTGCACGTGCAGGCCATTGAAGTTCTGCTATGCCGAAACAGTTGTCTGCTAGATATCTATGACGACGGCAATCTCGACGGCTTGCTCTGAGGGAATGCCTAAAAAGAAACTCGTTCGGCGTGCGTTTTTCGACAAAAAGACAAACAGGTGCTCACGCCACAGCGCCATGCCAGGCTTCGGCGTGGCAAGCGAGGTTATGCGACTGAGAAAATAGGTAATGTCCTGCAGATTCACGGGCACGCCTTGCTCCTGGCACAGTTGCAGCAAGACGGGAATCATGGGCGTTTCCATAAAGCCATGCCGCACGGTGACCCGGTAGATGCCCGGCGCAAATTGCCCAATATCGAGTTGTTTCGGTCGAGAAACCAATGGCACCCGCTCGGTGACGATGTTCAGAAACACCACGAGGTCATGCAGTACCTTGTTGTGTCGAACATTTTGCAGAAAGGCCGGCGGTGTGCTCTCATGAGATTGGGTCAGAAAGACGGCATGACCCGGCACGCGGAGAGGATTGCGAGCCAGGAGGTCCTTCAGAAACGGAGCGAGTGGCGGCATGGTGAGGTGCAGATAGTTGGTGACCAGGGCGCGCCCGCCACTCCAAGTCGTCATCACCGTGAAGAGCGCCAAGCCAAGCACGAGGGGAAGCCAGCCGCCTTGCCCGATCTTCAGCACATTGGCGCTGAAAAACCCTAGGTCAACCAAGAGAAACATGCCTGTCACCGTTGCGGCCACGGGCACGGGCCAGTGCCAAGAGTCTCGCGCGATCACGTAGAGCAAGAGGGTTGTCATCAGCATTGTGCCGGACACGGCAATACCATAGGCGGCAGCCAAGTTGGTTGAGGAGTTGAAGAGCAGGACCAGACTGATCGTCCCGATGAACAGGAGCCAATTGACCACGGGCACATAAATCTGTCCGAAGTGGCTCGCGGAGGTATGCTGAATGCCCATGCGGGGCAGATACCCCAAGTGAATCGCTTGCTGGGTGAGGGAGAAGGCGCCACTGAGTAAGGCCTGGGAGGCAATGACGGTCGCGATTGTCGCCAGTCCGACCAGTGGATAGATGAGCCAGCTGGGGGCCAGGAGATAGAAAGGATTGGCCACCGCCTCCGGCTCCCTGAGCAAAAGGGCCCCCTGTCCCAGGTATTGGAGCAGCAAGCTCGGGAGCACGATCATATACCAGCCGAGACGAATGGGCCCTTTTCCGAAGTGGCCCATATCAGCATATAGAGCTTCGGCACCTGTTAAGGCGAGGAAGACACTCCCCAAGACCAGGAATCCCTGCCATGGATGCTCAACGAGCAACCGAATCCCGTGAAGGGGGCTGAACGATTCCAGGATGCGAGGAGACTGGATCACACTTCCGACGCCGAGGACGGCCAAGCACACAAACCACAGCAGCATAATGGGCCCAAACACTCGCCCGATACGCCCGGTCCCCTTGGACTGGACGGCAAACAGGCCAAAAAGGATGCTGACGGTGATCACCATGACATACGGGTTGAACAGTGATGTCGCGACGTTCAGTCCTTCGACCGCGCTGAGGACCGAAATGGCCGGGGTGATAATGCCGTCCCCATAGACGAACGCGGCCCC
>DATHTZ010000592.1:0-19378 GCA_035462675.1 Nitrospiraceae bacterium
TGGAAGGGGTGCCATTGGAATCCCTGCTCGCGAAAGGTCCCCAACCCTTCGTTATTCTGGTGGTGGGCGTGAACGGTGTGGGTAAGACGACTACGATTGCCAAGATCGCGCAACGGCTTGTGCAGGCAGGGACGGTGCCGTTGCTGGTGGCGTGCGATACCTTTCGAGCGGCGGCGATCGATCAATTGCAGGTCTGGGCCGACCGAGTTGGCGTCGAGGTGATTCGCCACCGCCATGGAGCCGATCCAGCCGCCGTCGCGTTCGATGGAATTGCCGCCGCGAAAGCGCGGCAGGTGGACGTGGTCTTGATCGATACGGCTGGCCGGCTGCACACGAAATCGAATCTCATGGACGAACTCCGCAAAATCACCCGCGTCATCGCGCAGGAATATCCTGGTGCACCGCACGAAGTGCTCCTCGTGCTGGATGCCACGGTCGGGCAGAACGCGCTGTCCCAAGCTCGTCAATTTCATCAAGCGGTCGGTGTGACCGGTTTGGTCCTGACGAAGCTCGACGGCACCGCTCGCGGAGGGATCGTCGTCGCCATTGCCGAAGAACTCAAGTTGCCCGTGAGACTTATCGGAGTCGGGGAATCCGTCGAGGATCTGCAAGATTTTCAGAGCGACGCGTTCGTGGACGCGCTTCTTGGGACGACAGCCTCGCCCTCTGCCTAGGAGCCTGTCCGACATTGACCGTTCTACTGCGGCGACCGATCCGCGACCGTCTGCATCGTTCTCATCCCGGAAAAATCCTCAATGTATTTCGCGAATACACCTCCGGTTTTTCCGAGCCTGCGGCCTCGCATTTAGCCGCATCTCCTTCGCCTCGTGACGAAGGCAATGTCGGGCAGGCTCCTAGCCCCCTGTGAGATCCCGTTGTTTTCTTCTCCGCAGGCATGGTCTGTGTTAAGTTGAGTTTTCTCATGAACCAGCGTCCTGTTGGCGTGCCACGCATTCCTGCCCACGAGGCTGAGCTATGATCAAGATTTTGGTTATCGACGATGATCGTATGAATTGCGAGCTGATCCAGTCGATTTTCACTCGACATGGGTATCAGGTGCTGTCGGCGACGAGTGGGATCGAAGGCCTGACCCTCTTCCGTCAGCAGGTCCCGCGCGTCACCATTCTTGACCTTCGCATGCCTGAAATGGATGGGTTGACTGTCCTCAAAGAAATCCGCGCCTATGATCCTCATGCGCCGGTGATCATCCTAGGCGGCGGAGCGACCGAGGATCAGGAAAATCAAGCGCGGGGATTACGCGTAACCGATTTTATTCGAAAGGGCCTGTCGCTCGATGTGCTGGTCGAATGCGTCAACCGAGTGGTGCAGCTTCCGGCTAAATCCGTTCCCGCTGAGCCAGTGGCGGGTAATGTAGTCGTGGTTGATACGGGGGAAACGATTCTCGTCGTCGACGATGAGCCGTTGGTCCGCGACCTGCTCGTTCAGTTTCTCAGCCTCCGTGGCTACCGGGCACTCGGTGTAAAAGACGGCTTCGAGGCTCTCTCGATGGTGGACCAAGCATCCCCTGACCTGATCCTTCTCGACCTGCTCATGCCTGGCATGGGCGGAGTGGAGGTGCTTCGGCAACTCCGCCAGCGCGAATATGCCGGCGGGGTGATCATCATCACTGGGAGTCACGACGAGGAGCGCCTCGATGAAGCCTGGGCTCTGGGGCCCCAAGAAGTTCTCGGGAAGCCCATCGACTTGGAGCAATTGCTGATGTCCATCCAGCTTGTGCTCGTCTGTCGCGAATGTTAAAACTCTTCCGATGCCGATCGGAAGAAGGGTCGTCTCTTTTCCCTGTCTCTTTTTCGCCGTGCTCCTCAGCCATGGAGCGCTCGATATTGCCTGTGCAGCCGACCCAGTCCTGCCGCACGTCGTCATTCGGCACCATGATTTATTCGTACAGATCGTCCCCGATCAACATGCGCTCATCGCCAAGGATCGGCTGACCCTTGAGGTGCCGCAGCAGAAGACTCCGGTTCGTTTCTCTCTCGCTCCCACCCTCCAGATCGACCACATTGCACTCGTGCAAGAATCGGCCGACACGGAATCCCTGATTCAGGATGTGCCGTTCGAACTCGAGCATGGTTCTTCGCCGCAGTCGGTGCAACACGTCATTATTCCCTCGCAGGTTGTGGCCGCCGGATTGGTCACGCTGGATGTGCACTACCATGGCACCATCAGCGATCCGCCGCGAGATCCTCGGCATCTTCGATTTGTGACGCCCAGTGAGACTGCCGGACATATCGGGCCAGAAGGCGTCTATATCAGCAGCGAAAGCTCCTGGTATCCCGATGTCCCGGAATCGCTCAGCACCTATGCGCTGCGAGTAGCTGTGCCGGCAGGGTGGACCGTCGTGACCCAAGGGAAGGCTGGTGAATCGCGCGCCTGCCCAGAGGGGCTCTGTCGTCGCGATCAGATGGTGATGACGGAATGGGTCGTGACGCAACCGAGCGAGGCCCTCACGCTTGTGGCCAATACATTTGTCGCAACGTCTCGCGACTGGACAGCCAAGACTGGTCAGAGGATTCGGCTCTCGACCTATCTCTTTCCCGACGATGCGCATCTGGCCGGGGAATATCTCGATGCCACCGCGCGCTACCTGGACGCCTATATCCCCCTGCTGGGCCCCTATCCGTTTGAAAAGTTCGCCGTGGTGGAGAATTTCTTTGCGAGCGGGCTCGGTATGCCCTCATTTACGTTGCTGGGGAGCGGCATCATTAAGCGGCATTATGTGCAACCCTACGCACTTGGCCACGAGATCGTGCATTCATGGATCGGCAATGCTGTCTTCAATCGCTCTGAGCGCGGAAATTGGGTGGAAGGGCTGACGACGTACTTGGCAAATTATTACTGGCACGAATTGATGGGAGACCGCGCACAGGCACAGGACCAGCGCCGGCTGATGGTACAGGGTTACAATCTCCATGTGCCACCGGAGCGGGACTATCCGGTTGCACAATTTACCCAGAAACTGGATGAGCATGATAATGCCATCGGCTATCACAAGGCCGCCATGCTGTTTCACCTCCTGCGTCAGGAGGTAGGGGAGGAGACGTTTTGGCGGGCATTAAAAAATTTGGTAGCGCAGTATCGTGGCAGGGAGGCGGAATGGCGTGATCTTGAGCGAGTCTTTGCAGAAGAGCGCCGTCAGGATCTCCGGTGGTTTTTCGCGCAATGGCTGGAACAGGATGGGGCGCCGGCGTTGTCCTTGTCGGAGGCAATCGCTCGTCCGGTGGCGGAGCAGCCGGCGCAGGCCTTTCAGCTTGAGGCTACGATCGTCCAATCGAACAAACCTTTCCGTCTTCCTCTTCAGCTTCGGATTCGCATGGAAGATGGTCAAGAGCAGATGCTGACGGTGCAACTGCGTTCGCAGCGCGAGCCGATTTCTGTCATCTTGCCAGTGCGCCCGATCGCGATCGATCTCGATCCCGAGTTCATGGCCGTCCGGCGGATCGCCAGACATTCGCTGCCGCCGGTGCTCAATCATTATGTGACCGATCGGCGGCGATCGGTGCTGACAGCGTTTACGGATGAGCCAAGCCATCCTTCGGCGTTTCGGGACATCGTCGCGCGCATTGAAGCTCAGGAGCGGCAGAGACCGATCGGTGAGCGAACGGTGATCGCTTCGCTGGCTCAGGATGGGCTGTTGCCCCAGGAAGGTTCGGTGTTAGTATTGGGCGGCCCGGAATCTCATTCCGGGATTCAAGCGATCCTGGCCCGTCACTGCGGCGAGCGCGCAGCCCTGAATGACCGGGGTGTCACCGTGGTGGGGACGGCGTACGAAGGTGCCGAGCTGGCTCTGCTGGTCAGTTGCCATAGGGTCGATCATCCAGGCAGCGTTGTGACGGTGTTGTATGCGGTCTCGCCACAGGCGGTGGCGAAGGTGGCGCGTCTGCTCTTTTTTTACGGGTGGAACAATTTTGTGTTGTTCAAAGATGGCGCAGTGGCTGTCCGCGGGGAGTGGCCGCTCACCAGCGATCGTATGGAGGTGCGTCTCGATGCAAGCAATCCCATTCGGTAAGTGGTGCATGATCGGACTTGTCTGCTTCTTGTTGGGTGAGCAGACAGGACACGCAGAGGGTCTTGCGTCGAAAGCTCTGGCGGTTCCTGCTCACCAGGCTGAGCGGCATCTGAAGAATATCCGCCAGCTGACGGTAGGCCGGCAGAACGCCGAAGCCTACTTTTCCTTCAGCGGGACCCAATTGATTTTCCAGTCCACGAACAATTGGATGAAAGATACTTACGCGGCCACGCTCAAACCAGCCGACGCCGGGCTGGGTTGTTATCAGATGTACGTGATGGACCTGGATAGCGACACCGTTCGATTGGTGAGCACCGGCACAGGTGCCACGACGTGTGGCTACTTTTTCCCAGGCGATCGCCGAGTGCTCTATTCGTCGACCCATGCGTCGGGGCCGAACTGTCCGCCGAAGCCGAAGCGAGAGGGGGCCTACCGCTGGGCGTTAGACGATTACGATATCTATGCCGTACGCATCGATGGACAGGAGCTGCAGCGCCTGACCTCCACGCCCGGTTACGATGCGGAAGCAACCATATCGCCGGACGGCAAGACGATCGTCTGGACATCCGTGAAAGACGGGGATTTGGACCTCTATGCGATGAACCTCGACGGCTCGAAGCCTCGTCGGTTGACGAGCGAGATCGGTTACGACGGCGGGGCGTTCTTTTCGCCGGACAGTAAGCACATCGTCTATCGGGCGGCGCATCCCACCGATCAGGCGGAGATCGACAAGTACAAGGACTTGCTCAGCCAGAGCCTGGTGGAGCCGGGGCAACTTGAAATTTTCGTGATGAATGCGGATGGAAGCGGGCAACGGCCTGTGACGTCCAACGGTGCTTCGAATTTCTCGCCGTTCTATTTTCCCGACGGCAAAAGGATCATCTTCTCATCGAATATAGAAACCAGAGGCGAGGGAGGCCGGCCAAGCTTTCATCTCTATGCAATCGGTGAGAACGGTCAGGGTCTCGAACGGCTTACGTTCGATGGACAATTCAACAGTTTCCCCATGTTCTCCCCGGATGGTACCAGCCTAGTCTGGGTATCGGATCGCCAGGGCAAAACCCCTGGAGAGTTCAATGTCTTTCTCGCCGACTGGGTGCCGTAAAGCGGTGGTTTGGTGATCGGTGATCGGTGATCAGTAATGGGCCAAGTGTCAGCGTTTCTCGGTCGGAAAAGTATCTGAATTTTGGTTTTGGACGCCGCATTGTGCATTGGGATCATCAATTTGGCCGACCCCGAACAAATACACGGCTGGCGCCGTGTTTGACGTGACGCCATGGATCTAAAGTCGCTGTGTGCGACGCATGTCGAGGCCAGAATTGCTCTCCCACAAAGTGACCGAGAAGTGCTGACATTTGGCCAGTAATGGGTGATCGCATCAGCCAAGACCGCGACCCTGTCTCGATGACCCCTCACCCCTCACTCCTCACCCCTCACGTATCTGCACGGTTCGTTCGCCTTGCACCCCTGCTTTTTTCAAGTGCCGCCCTTATCCTGGCATTCGTGGGTCTGTTTGAGTGGGATGTGCCGCTGACCCGGTTTATCCGCTCCCTCAACGATGTTCACATGGACCACCTCGCCAATCCTTGGCTGGCACAGCTCAGCGATATCGGTGACCGTCTCGGCAAGGGAGAGTCTCTCGTCATCCTGAGCTTTGTACTGCTGGCAGTCGGGTATGGATTGAAACATCCGCAGTGGAAAGATGCCGGCTGGCAGAGTCTCATCGCACACGGTCTTGCCGCGCTGAGCGCCAATATTTTGAAACATGCCATTGGCCGCCCACGCCCCAAGTTCATGCATGCCGGCAATCTTGAGTTCTCTCCGGTCAGCGGCAGCGGATGGGACTCGTTCCCGTCCGGGCATGCAGCGGCTTCGTTCGCAGTCGCAACTGTGCTGGCCACTAAGTTTCCAAGGGCGAGATGGCCTATTCTCGCCACCGCAGTGGCCATTGCCGCCAGTCGGGTTATTCGCGGGTCTCACTATCTGACCGACGTGGCCGGAGGAGCGGCTCTGGGCTGTGTTGTGGGGATGATTGCAGCCCATCCCTGGCGAGAATGGCGTGCATCGATCGAAATCGCGGTCTGTCGGATGACACCGTTTCTTGTGGCGATGTTCGCGCTCGTCTGGACGATCGTGCATCTCCCGTCAGAAGCCTGGCCGTTTCAACAGCTTTTGTGGAGTGGGCTGGTGCTTACCCTGACGGGACTCCTGGGCCATATCTTGTGGACGGTGCGGTCATCAATGTGCCCGGCCTGGCTGTCTGGATCGTTGGCTCGAGGTCTCGTGGGACTGGGGTTAGGGATGACGACCGGTTCCCTGTTTGTCACGACCGCTGTGCTGCTCGTCTGTGTTGCCCATTGGTTGGATGGGATCTCTGGCCAGGTTGGTTCCATGGCGGAGGGGCATGTGGGATTATGGGCGGCCATGGCAGAGGGTCTGTTCGTCGCGACTATGCTGCTGGTGCTGGGGGCGAGTTATGCCCTGAAAGGCATTGTGCCGATGTAGTCTGGTCTGTCCGGTCTATCTGGTCTGTTCGGTCTGTCTGGTTCAATCAGACACCAGCATAGACTAGATAGACCGGACAGACGAGACAGACCAGTTTAATGGCCGAGAATGGTGGGTGGAGGTGGCGGGGTTGCACCTTCTGGAATCGTCACCATCGGCTGGTTGGCCAGCAGCACGTAGCCGTAGCGTCTGAGAACGGGGACCAACCCATTTGCTTCCGCAGGCAACTTCGATTGTGCGCTTTCCGGCAAGAGGATCATCACGCGCGTTGGCTCCTTCAGTGCCGCTCGTATCTTGTCCTCTTCCCCAATGGGCACGAAGAGCGTCTTGCGTCTCGAGTAAAATACGGAGGACGGCCTCACGGTGCCATAGGCAATGAATTGATCCTGGCGATCCAGATTCAAGCCCGCGGCATAGGCGAGTTCCTGCGGGGGTGCGACCACATATCGATTGATGTGCGGAATCGCAATGACGATGACGATCAATACGAGACCAGCTAAGGTGCCCCCCGCCGCCCAAAACGCTCCTCCGCGACGTTCGTCGCTCAATCCAAAATATCCCACTAACGTCATTCCGAGTAACAAGAGGATTGCAACCAAATAGGGGCCGCTGCCGAGATCCACCTGTCCGGCCAAGGGGAACTCCCGCACCATCTTGGATGCGTAAGTGGTGTAGAGCGTGGGAAGGGACGCAAAGCCGATCGCCAAGAGATACCCCACGCCCATCATGAGATGTATGGACCCCCGAATCCCTCTCGTCGTCGAATCCTGCAGGCACCGGGACCAGTACGAGGCCGTCAACAAAGCGGCGGCAGGAAACAATGGACCGATATAGTGGGGGAGGCGGGTTGCAGAGGCCGTGAAGAATACAAGGACGCCCACCAGCCAAAGAGCGGCAAAGAGGTCGAGTTCGGATGTTCCTGTCTGGTCTGGATGAGCACGAGCCCGACGTATGAGGTACCACTCTTTGAACGTGCGATAGAGTGGGACAGGAAGGAGCGCACTCCAAGGGAAAAATCCTAAAAGCAGGACCGGGAGGTAGAAGAAGATGGTGCCCTGGTGTCCTTCCATCGGACTGAGGAATCGGCCGATCGTATGGGCCTTCGCGCCTGTGGCATAGGCGTCGCCATGCACGAGGAACATGGCCGCATACCAGGGGGCGGCGAGCAGAATGAACAACAGCATACCCGTAATCGGAGCCCCCTTCTGCCAATAATCCTGCCACCGGCGCGTCCAGGTGAGGTAGAGTGCCGCGACGATGAGGGGCACGGCGAACCCGACTGGTCCCTTCGTCAGCGTGGCGACGGCCATACCGATATAGAAGGCCCAGATCCATCGGCGTACGCCGCCGGTTCCATGCAGTCCTAGCCAGAATCCGTACAGCGATGCCGCAGTGAAAAAAATCAAGACACTATCGGTGAGTGCACTGCGTCCGAGTCCGAGGATTTCCAGGTTGAGCAAGAGCATCAACCCCCCGAAGAGCGCAACGGTTCGATCGCGCTGGTGCACGAGAAATAGGTAATGGATGAGGATCAAGCCCACGCCGAAGAGGGCTGAAGGGAATCGTGCGGCGAACTCATTGACACCGAAGAGACGATACGACTGCTCCATCAACCAATAGAGAAAGACCGGTTTTGCGACGCGCAGCTCACCGTTGAACGTCGGCGTCAGGCGATCTCCCGACTCGAACATTTCGCGCCCGGCTTCGGCGTTCCGTCCCTCGTCCCGGTCGGTTAAGCCCATGTTGCCGAGCCCCAAGAAGAACAACAGTCCCGACAGAAGGAGGAGGGCCAGGAGGAGCAGTGCGTGGTGAGAGCGGTCGGTCGTCGTCATAGAATCGCTCGGATCGTGTGATTACAGCATGCGCTGAGCGGGTTAGATCTCAAAGAATCATGTTCGTGGAGAAGTGGGGCTGACCGGCGGGTTCGCCTGACTCGCGCGAGAAATCAGCATCAGGTTGCGAATATAGACGATCGATCCGATGCTCTGTCCCGCGATGAAGACCGGATCTTCCCGATAGATCGCATAGGCGAGCGTGATGAGCCCACCGATCAGACTCATGTACCAAAACGAGATCGGAACCTGGCTCTCTGCCTTCTTTTCAGAGGCAATCCATTGGACGACCCAGCGGCCGAAAAACAGCCCTTGGCCGAGAAATCCGATGCCGAGCCAGATCGTTTCAAGGCTCATAATGGGCCCGTCACGCGTGACGGGTGATACACGCGTGAAGCGCAGGGTGTGCAAGGTAGCCGATTCTCACGGTCCATGAAGTCTCGCTTGTCCGTTCGTCACTTATCGCGGAATGTATATCGCAGCACTCTGGTTTGCATCCATCGCACAGCAATCAAATCGTAGAGAGATTTGAACAATCGGTTGCCCATGCCGTACTTGGAGACGCCGTGAATGCGCGCGTAATGCCGGACCGGCACCTCTGTAACCGTGAACCCGTGCATGAGCGCGAGCGCGGGAAAGAATCGGTGCATGCCTTCAAAGAGGCGCAGTCGCTCCAGCACGGGCCGCCGGAATATCTTGAGCGGGCATCCTGTGTCGTGGACGCCGTCGTGGGTAAAGAAGTTTCGCACACGGTTGGCGATCCGGGACGACATTTTTTTCACCAGGCCATCCTGCCGCTCTTGCCTCCATCCGCACACGAGATCGTGGGTATCAGTATAAGGGAGGAGTTTCAAGATGTCTTGGCTGTCCTGCTGAAGATCGCCGTCGATTTGAATGATAATGTCTCCGAAAGACTGATTGAAGCCTGCTTCGAGGGCACAAGTCTTGCCGTAATTTCGATCGAAGTGGAACACCTGAATCTGGGAGTGCTGCGCCGCCAGACGATCCAGTGCTTCACCGCTGCCGTCGCTGCTGCCATCGTCCACGAAGATGATTTCGAACGGCCGAGTCTGCGAGGCCGCGTGTGAACCCATAACGGTCAGCAGCCCCTCAATCAGTGGAACAAGATTATCTCGTTCATCCTTGATGGGGATGATGACGGAAGCCCATGGATGGGATGGCACGGACATGCGGGGTAGATATTCCTGACGCAGAAGGGAGTCGACACGATCACGTGGGTATTCTACAGAATGCAGAAGGGAGCGTCAAACCACGCGGCGCAGCTCGCGCGGTGGGCGAGAGAGGTGAGAATAGTGGGAGAAGCGAGAAAAGCGTGATAGGCGAGAGATGAGAGGCCCGCTCGAAATGCCGGACATGCAGGACTACCGATACCGCAAGTTCATCGAGTCTTGCAGTCTCGCTTCCTCGCCTTGCGCGTGTTTCCCGTTACTTTTTTCCTGAGACTGGCGCGATCGTGAAGCGCATCGTGCCCATCAGACTCATCTCGTTGATCTGTTCTCCCACGTGGATTTCCACTTTGTATCGGCCGGGTTTCCATGTGCCCTGTGGAGGGGAGAGGGTGAGATAACCGCTGTCGTCTTCGAGCGCAATGTGCATAGCATCTTGTCCGATCACTGCCGTCGGATCGAGGCCGACGACCGTTTCTGGGTAGCAACGCCCAAATACCTGGAACCCCTGATAATGTTGGTGAAGATGAAACACGATGAAGACTGCCGGAGCATCGGGACGGAACCGGTCGGTCGGTTTCACCGGCACGATCTCGTGCGTACGGTGAAAACCCAGCTCTTCGTCGAATCCTTCGGCCGTCGTAATGGTACGGAATAGGCCCTGCGGTGGAGCATCGAAGTCGTAGGGGACAACGTCTTGGGTGCGGTTCTGGAAATCAGGGATGGGGGAATTCTTGGTGATCGGCAGCTCTGCTGCGTGAAGTGCCGGTAGTGTCGAGAGGGTCATGACAACAACCACTGCAATTGCCCCTCGTCCCGCTCGTCTCGCGCCTCTCGCCATCTCTTCTTGGTACACCGGTCGATGGAAGCTGTCAAGGGAACGAATCCAAGGGGGGCTAGTTAAAGGCAAGGGGCGAGAACTCCCGAAGAGCCCGTTGCGGCTGTTTCCCGCCATCTGGTACTATTCAAATCCTTTGACGCTGAAGCGAGAGAGGGGATGGAGGCACCAGGATTTAGTGATGTTGCAGGACGCAGACGCCCTACCCCAGCTCATCGGCGACTATAAGCCGGTCGATCAGTGGCAAGTTCACATCAATAAGCTTTTCTACCGTTTCCGGGGCGATCAGGTCCGCAGCTTCTACCAAACGTTTGCCTCAGCCGATTATCGGTTGGCCCATGCTCTCGCGGCAGACTATTTCGAAAAAGTCGTGAAGCGCGACAAAGCGTCAGGGTTACCACTCACCTCTCACGCCTCACCCCTTACAGTCATGGAGCTCGGTCCTGGAAACGGCAATCTTGCCGCCTGTTTCTTGAGCTATCTCAAGGTCCTCGATAGAGAGGGAGTGGTGTATCCCCGCATACGATATGTGTTGGTCGATTGGGAGCAAGCGGTACTCGATACAGCCCTGGCCCATCCGGATCTCGTGTTCCACCGCGGCAGGGTCGAGGCACATCGAGGGATCGTGGATCGGCTCGACGCTGCTGCGGATGGCAGCGTGGACCGCATCATCTGTAACGAGCTGTGGAACGATCTCCCGACCAAATTGATGTCGCGCCAGGGGGGCGACATTGAAGAAGAGTTCATGCGACCGAACTTGAGCGAAGCCGCTCATGCGAAAATTCCTGACTGGGCGGCCTTCGTCAGAGCGTTCGACGCCATGGACATGGAAACGCTCAAGGGCGTTCCCCCTTTCCTTGACGACCTGGTGTGGGAGCGCGAATATCGGGCGGTAGAATGGAAAGAGGTCCCCTACCGGAAGACGATCACAGACTTCCTCAAACGAATCAATGACCACGTACTGGTTCCCGTCAATCTAGGGGCCTGTGCGACGATCAAAGAAGCCAAGCGTCTGCTGGCTCCCGATGCGATCGGGTTCAGCAGTTTTGATGCGGGCACGGCAGATATGAACGTGTTGAACGATCCCGAGAAGCCCTGCTATGGCCAATTCGGAGGGCAACAGAGCTTCATGGTCAATTTTGCATTGGTCGAAGCGGTTGCCAGACAGTTGGAGTCCGGCACGATGACCATGGAGAGTCAGCGTGAGTTCGTGGGGCGGAGCTTAGGGACCAATGTTTTGACGCTCATGGACCTCATCGCCACTCATCCTTCCGCCGGTACAAGAATGGCGCCGTGGGAACAGGACCGGTTAATGCTCAAGACCCTCCGGGCATTGAATGAGACCTATCGGAGCACCTATGAACGCCGTTTGGACTTCCCTATTCCGTTAGAGATGCCGCCTGAGGAGCGTGAAACGCTTCAAGCCCTTGTCCGCTCGCTCGCGCCGACAGGTATTCCGGACACTGTTGCCTATCTCACAGAGGAAGAGCTGAGCGTAGCCTCGAAGGACCTCGAAGACATCGGTTACGACCCTCAGTCGTTTATGATTGCGTTGACCGCACCACCGAGCCCCGTAGATTACGTTCATTCTTTCATGCAACCTCGCTGATGCTCCTCGGCCAATTGGTATCGGTGGCTGAATGTCTCTGCTTGACTCAGCGCCCATTCTTCTATAGCCTTTATGCTCTTCTACTCACGTGAGGAAAGTTTTCACTGTTTGACTGGCTCAACGCCTCAGGGCTAGTGGGCCTGGGTGGAGCAAAAAAAGAAAGCGAGTGATCGATGTTCGGATCGTTCGGATGGATGGAGTTGATGCTGATTCTGGTCATTGTCTTGATCATTTTCGGCGCCGGCAAGATTCCGCAGTTGGGTGAAGGGCTCGGGAAGGCCATTAAAGGATTTAAGAAGAGCGTCAACGAGGCCGATGCCATCGACGTGACGCCTCCTCCGTCCGAGGTGCCTGACGCTCCGCCATCACAGGTCGCGCAGGGGCAGGCCGTCCCGCCGGTTGCGCCGCCAGTTCAGTCGGAGAAGCAGGTCAAGCAAGGGTAGGGAGACGTGAAGCGTGAGGCGTAAGGCGTGAAGCGCCAAGAGGAATCAGACGCTTCCTTTTTTGCTTTTCGCATGACGCGTGATGTTTTGCGTGTGACGAACCATGTTCGGATTAGGCATCGGCGAAGTTCTCATTATTTTGGTGATCGCGTTCCTGCTGTTCGGCCCAAAACAGCTACCTGAAGTTGCTCGCCAGGTCGGGAAAGCGGTCAAGGGATTCAAGGAAACGGCGGAGGATTTGCGGAAGTCGGTGGAGCCGGAGCTCAACATGATCCAGCAGGAAGTCAAGATGGTCGAGCAGGATTTTCAGGCCTCGATCAAAGACGCAGAAGAACAGATCAATGCTGCAACGGCACCGGCAGAGAAACAGATCGAGTCAAAGGGATCGAACAATCAGGCGTGAAGTGCAGCGAGAAAAACGAGAAAGACGCAATGAGCAAGCACTGAATCGTCTACCGACCGGCAACCATCGCCGGCTCGGCCTGATGGCGTAAGTCCATTCCCTATGAAACGCACTCGGTTTGAGGTTCACGAAGGCTATCGCTTCGTCCGACACCTTCGGGTTGGTCGGATAGTACCTGTTGTCCAGTTTGGTGTTAACCGTCAGTCTCGCCTTCGTCGTGGTCGCCCCGAATTGTATCACCACCTCATGACTCACCAACGGTCGCCCTCTCCAAAATTCACAGGAGCATTGAATGAGAGTCATCAGACAGACTGGGTGGGTCGGTCTACTAATCATTTGTAGTGCGGTCTTGATGGCAGTGGGAATCCCACTCGTGACGGCCCCGGCGCAAGCCGCGTTTGAAGTGCCGGAGGGTGAAAGAATCACCCATACCGCAGTCGTTGCTCGAGCGATTCCGGACAAAGAGGCTTACGAACTCTACGACCCAAAGATCGGGAAAAACTTCGACATCAATAAATTCTGGATGCGCGCCGATCTTCGCGTGCGGTATGAGGCGCGGAACCAGATCTGCTTCGGCCGCGCCATGGCTGGTAATACTTTTGGGGCCTGCAATTCGTTCAACGGCCAAACCTCTGCGAGCGGTACTCCTGGTAAGGCAAACGACAGCTACGCCTTGCAGAAGGCGCGCTTGGGCTTCGGCTATGACCTCTCACCGGACGTGAATTTCTACATGGAACTCCAATACGCATCCGTGTGGGGCGCCAACGGGCAACAGGGTACTCCGGTCCAAGACAATCAGAGGACCAATAACGGCCAGAACTGCGCGAACTCGACTTGTTTCGGGAACGGCGGCGTCTTGGGCGTCCGAGCCGGTTATATGTTGATCCGGAACTTCGCCGGGGCCCAAGGCTTGAGCGTGAAGGCTGGTCGGCAATATGTCGTGTTCGGCAACCAATCTATATTCGGCGCCTTCGACTGGTCCAACACAGGATTTTCCTTTGACGGTATCATGTTGCAATATAGCACCAAGGCCTGGGATAGCTACGCTGGTTGGTTCCGCACTTCTGAGTCCGATCTCGGGCAAGGAGAGCCGCTCGGCGCTCTCCATAATAACCTTCCTGTCAGTGGTAGCAGCAATCCCACATTGAATAACGGCAGCGCGAACATCGATTCCGACGTGTTTCTCTTCTACAACCAAATCAAGTCGGTGCCGGGATTCGTGATCGAGCCCTACTACATCCTCTATTCCAACCGGTACAACTCGGGGGACAACCGGAACCAGGGTCTCGGTACACCGAAGCATTCGAATCAGACTCGCCACATGGTCGGAGGCCGGATCGAGATGCGCAAAGGCAACTTTGACGCATGGAACGAGACGATCTACCAGTTCGGTGAAATGGGCGACAACGGTGGGCCCAGCGCAGGTTATGGAAACCAAAAGTATCTCCACATCAATGCCTGGGCGACTAGAAACTGGATCGGCTACACCCATTACGAGTGGGAATGGAAGCCTCGGTTGGCGTTCAACTTCGACTATGCCTCTGGCGATGGCAGGGCAAACTGCACGATCGGTGGCAACACAGATTGTAAGACCGCCAACACTTTTGAGAACTTGTGGGGGACCAACCATATCCACATGGGCTACATGGATACCATAGGCTGGAAGAACATGATGAAACCCTCGATTAACTTGCAGTTTCGCCCGACCAAGAACGACCACATTGAAATCTGGGCCACCAGTTTGAACCTGGCCAATACAAAGGACAACTGGTATCGCGCCACACAGACTGTCTATGTCTATTCGAAGACGAACAACACCACGAGGCACATAGGCAACGAATTGGATATCATTTGGACGCGCTTCTTCATGGAGGGCAAGTTATCCTTCCAGGCCGGCTATGGGCACCTCTTCGCCGGCGACTATATCCAGGAGAACCTGGGCACCAGCACCGATCAGGATTGGGCCTATGCCCAGCTCTGGGTGAACTTCTAGCAGGATGTTGAAAAAACCCGCCAGCTTCGTTCTCGCCTCGAAAGTATCCTCACGTAGCCCAGAGGCTACGTCTCCGGTACTTTCATCGGCTGCGGCCTTGCTGACGGTCTTTTTGAACATCCTGCAAAGTGTGTGTATCTGTTAACCAGATGCGCACATGAGTCAACGTTCGGCGTATCCGCTCATAAAAGGCTTTTCTGGTCTGATGCTGATCGCTACATATCGGGCCAGCGGCTTGCTTGCAGTGAGTCAGTTGTCTATACTCTGCTTGCTTTCATACCCCACAACCAATCCTTCTTTTTGATTAACCTCATCGTGGACGATCTAACCAGGCAGCTTAGCGAACAGTTCGGCTTTGCGAAGTTTCGGCCTGGCCAGGAGGAGGTCATTCGCGCGGTGCTGGCTGGGCGCGACGCAATGGCGGTCATGCCGACCGGGCAGGGCAAGTCGCTTTGCTATCAATTGCCTGCGACCCTCCTCCCCGGGTTGACCCTGGTTATCTCTCCGCTTATCGCGCTTATGCAAGATCAGGTGGCAAGTTTGAAACAGCGAAAGATCGCGGCGGCGGCGTTTCACTCTGGCCTCACGGGGATTGAAAAGCATCGCGTGATGCAGGACCTCAATCAGAAACGGCTTCAGTTGCTCTATCTGGCGCCGGAACGGATGCAGCATGAGGGGTTTCTCCAGCTCTTGCGGTCGCTGTGGGTCTCGCTGCTGGTGGTCGACGAAGCGCACTGCATTTCCCAATGGGGCCACGATTTCAGACCCGATTATCTCAAGATCGGCCGCCTGCGCCAGGAGCTCACGAATCCTCCCTGTCTGGCTCTGACTGCCACGGCCACGGCCCGCGTTCAAACGGATTTGTGCAAACGATTGTCGCTCCGCGATCCGTTCCGGTTGGTCGCAGGTTTCCGCCGAGACAATCTCGCCTTGTCCGTTCGCCTCTGTCAGTCCCGCCAGGAGAAACTGGCGACGTTGGAGCGGCTGGTTCATGAGACGGAGAAAGGCACGATCCTGGTTTATTGTGCCACGCGTCGCGCGGTGGAGGAGGTCGCGGAGTGGCTGGGACGGTCTCACGAGTCGGTCGGCTACTACCATGCCGGTCTCTCGGATGAGGAGCGGCGGCTTGTACATGACGACTTTCGCCGAGGGACGGTGAGGATTCTGGCTGCGACGAATGCCTTCGGCATGGGTATCGATAAGTCGGATGTCCGCCTGGTCGTCCATTTCGACATTCCAGGAAGTGTGGAAGCTTATTATCAAGAAGTCGGGCGGGCTGGTCGTGACGGACGGCCTGCTGCCTGTGTGTTGCTGTTCCACGAACGGGATCTAGCCACGCAGGAATACTTCATTCAGCAGGCGTCACAAGACCCCGAAGGCGCCGAACGCGCCGAGCGGATGAAGACGCTCCTTCAAGAAATGCTGGGATACCTGTCGGTACCGACCTGCCGGCAACTCGCGATTCTTGAGTACTTCAGCGATAAAGACGAGCTGGCCTTGGGTCCTTGTGCTCTCTGTGACCGTTGCGTCGCGCCGGTGCGGCAGCCGAGTAGGGAAGTCTCTCACGATGATGCCGCTTCCGCGAAGGCTGTTTTAGAGACCGTGTCCTGGTGCATGGGTCGGTTCGGCGTGAGTCGAATTGTGGAGATTCTTCGCGGGAGCCGTTCGAAAGCGATGCTGACCTATGGCGCGGAAGACTGCCCGACATATGGAATGTGTCGCGCGCGTTCGAAGCTGTCTATGACTGGTTTGGTAAAGAGTCTGATCGACTCAGCCTATCTTCAGGTCGACGGCACAGAGTATCCCACTCTCGATGTGACGCAAAAGGGACGAGAGATCCTGCAAGGGATCGGTGCTGTAGCGTTGAGGCAGGCAGCCGAGCCGCAGCCAGATGTACCTGTGATGAAGCCATTCCGCGAAAGGGCAGCTTCTGCGGTTGCCTCGCGAGTATCGCCGGTGGACTCTCAGCTCTATGAACGACTCCGGCAACTCCGCACGGAGCTTGCCGAGGAAGAGGGTGTCGCAGCCTTTGTGATTTTTCACGACAAAACATTGAAGGCCATTGCCGGCCACAAGCCCGTGACGTCCGCTGCCCTTATGGAGGTTCCCGGCATCGGCGCGCTGAAAGCAGAACGGTACGGCCGGCGAGTACTGGAAGTGGTGAACGGGGAGAATTAGCTCTCAGCCATCAGCTTTCAGCTTCTGAATAAGAGAGGTCAGCATGTGTTTCATCTCTATTACTTGCTTGAAGAGTTGTTGACTGATGGATTTATCGAGGTAACACAGGTCGGTCGAAAGGATAATATGGTATTCGAGTTCACTCGCCGATCCGAGCGCAATTCTTAAAAATCGAGCCAGCTCTGGTTCGCCGCTTCTTCCGCAACCTTCTGCAATATTCGCTGGTATGGAGACTGCGGCGCGTCTAAGCTGACTGGTGAGACCAAACAGTTCCTGTTGGGGGAAAGTCGCCGTAGCTTTATAGATGGCCAAACTTAACCCGTGAGATTTTTCCCAAACTTTGAGCTGCTTGAAGTCCCGCATCTATGCTTGGTTCTCACTAAAGCTGAAAGCTGATCGCTGACCGCTATGTTAGATTCCCCGCCTGTGCGAAATGCGTTTGCAGTTCTCCGTACGTCCTCGTGACCGGAAACTGTGGGAACTCTTTGGGAAGGTGATCGGGCGGACAGAAGAAGAATCCCGCGTGGGCTTCTCCTAGCATGGCGGTGTCGTTATAGGCATCGCCGGCTGCCAGGACGTGAAAGTTGAGGGACTTCAGCGCCGCCACCGAGTGTTTCTTCTGATTCTGCATCCGCATGTGATAATTGATGATGCGGCCGGTTCGATCGATTTTCAACTGGTTGCAAAAGAGCGTTGGGAATCCCAATTGGCGCATCAGTGGGTGGGCAAACTGATAGAACGTATCGGACAAGATAATCGTTTGGCATCGTTCGCGGAGCCAGCCGACAAAGTCGACGGCGCCTTCCAGTGGGCCCATTTTGTCGATTACGTTCTGGATATCATGGATGGTGAGTTTGTGCTGATCCAGGATGGACAGGCGCCGTGTCATCAAGGCATCGTAATCCGGCATCTCGCGGGTGGTAATTTTTAGTTCGTCGATGCCGGTCTTGAGCGCAACGTTGATCCAGATCTCCGGCACCAACACGCCTTCGAGATCCAAGCAGGCGATTACAGGTTTTTGCATTCGCGCTTCTCCTTTGGCGTCCTGTGCCATGCCAGTGTGACAACAGGATCACTGATGGGTGATAAGCGGAGACGATCCCAGCCAGCAGGGAACAGTTCGTCATCGGTGACGTATGACATGTCACTTTTTCTGAAACGCCTGACTGAGAAACCGCCACATGTTGTCGAGGACTTGGTCTAAAAGCGCTGAGCCAGACCAGGTCCGTCGAGACTCTTCTTCGTGCCGCTCGGCCCACTCTAGGGCCATCGGGAGCGGGATGAGTCGAGGGGGAGAACTGGTTAAGGTTCCCCAGACCAGCCCTAGGATAGAACTCATTCGCATCGAGACCGGGAGGGGCGTGACCGGATTCCGCACCAGATCTTGGCACAGTTCCGCCGGTGAGGTGACGAAGAGTTCTCGGCAGGCTGACGGTCGTGACTCGTAAATTGAACACATCTCGTTCTCTAAATAGGGGCAAGGGATTCTCAAGGCATAGTAGGACCGATTGATCGGGTCGAGTTCTTCATCCGGCACCTGTTTGGAGGCCTCTGCCACGTCTCTCATCCGATCCCACAGACCCGCTCGCTTCACACGATTCTTCGTGTCGTTGAGACGGTTCAGTAGATGGGTTCGTTGATACGTCGGCAGTTGCTCCACATATTCTTGCAGTGCGAAGGCTTCCGGCGCAGAGAGCGGAACGAGCATGCGACAACAGGCGGCGCAGCCCATCCGACAAGAGATGGTCTGTCCTGCTGCGATGGCCTGCTGGACTTCCAACTCTGCAGCTTCTTCCCCCAGGCGGCGGGTGAGCGGGACGATCGCCGTGATGGGGATAAATCCCGTTGGTACGTCGATAGCCGTGGTCAGCCGTCCGGCGGGAGTATTCAGTGCCACCTCAAATCGTTCGACCATCGCAACCCTTTGCCTTGAGGCCCGCCCTCGTGCCGTGTTCTGGTCGGCATCATAGAGAACCGGTCGTCGGCTGGTCAACCGCACCACCTGTGCAGGCTGTTGAAAAAGTCCGCCTGCTTCGTTCTCGGCTCATCGAAATCCTCAACGGGGACCCAGCCGGCTCACCGACTCGGCGGTGCGCACAGACGTGGTGCTCCTTATTCGTCGCACCGTGCGCCCCCGAGGGTACGCCTTGTATCTTGGAGTTGTGGTACATGAGACGGATGGAACGGGACAGATCGATACGCCTCCGGTCCGAAGAGATCGGACCTGAGCCAGGTCGTCACGTTCCCCACCCCACAAGCCCGAACAGTTGCCGGGGCCACCGAGTCCGCATCAGGACAAGGACGGGCTTTACCAAGGAGGCGGCGATGCAGACCCCATCGGTTTTGATCGGGATTGATGTCTC
>DATHTZ010000593.1:0-9971 GCA_035462675.1 Nitrospiraceae bacterium
GGTTGCTATGGTAGGATCACCCATCTGTTCTGCATGGAGGACCACCGATGAGTGATCGCCGACCCGTTCAGCCACAGGATCCAGCATCCAATGGGAAGACGGAGGATACCGCTAATCCGTCGATGCGCATGGAATCCGATCCGCTTGAACTCATAGAGCAATGTCTCGCCTCATTTCCCGACAGTGACCCTCGGCAGAAGATCCTCTACAAGCTTCGCCATGTTGTGACCCTCGGGCAAGCAGCGCAGAAGCAGCGCGAAGTTGAATTCAAGAAAGTGGCCGACGTGATCGCGAAGCTCACGGCGCCGGCCAATCGGGTGGGTACCCTGCTTGAGGTGCCGGGTGAAGGTCTTGCACGGATCCTGGTGGGGGGCGCCGAGTACTACGCTTCGGTCGATCCACGAGTGCAGCCCGACGAGTTAAAGATTGGTGCCCAGATTCTAGTCAACGAAGCCTATGCGGTGATTAAGGTCTTGGGCTATGACCGTAATGGGCCTGTGATGAAAGTGGCGGAAGCCCTGGTGGATGGGCGGCTTCGTTTCGAGCAGGAGATGGGGCGGCAGGTCTTGATCCTCCAACGGTCGAGCGATCTTGTCGGCGTGGACCTGAAGGCAGGCGATGAGGTGCGTATCGATCCCAGCCTCCATGTGGCGATCGAAAAATTGGAAGATCGGAAAGCCAAGTCTCACTTGCTTGACGAGGTTCCCACGGTCACATGGGAGCAGATTGGGGGGCAAGCCGAAGCGATCGCAGCCATTCAGAAAGCGATCGAGTACCCCTTGATCCATGCGGCCACGTTTCAGCGCTTCAAGTTCACTCAACCCAAGGGCTTCCTGCTCTACGGTCCTCCCGGCTGCGGAAAGACCTTGATCGGACAAGCAGCAGCTTCCAGTCTTTCAAAGCTGGTGGGAGAGTCGGGCCAGGGTGCGTCTGATGCGAAGGGGGGCAAGACGCCGGTGATTCGCGGGGCCTTCCTCCACATCAAAGGGCCAGAGATTCTGAACATGTGGTTGGGAGAATCGGAGCGGATGGTCAGGGATCTTTTCGCCCAGGCCCGCGCTCGGCGGAAGGAGGGAGCGTTACCCTTTATCTTTATCGATGAGGCGGAGTCGGTTCTCGGCACGAGACGAGCCTCTCGTTCATTCAACATCTCCAGTACCCTGGTCCCGATGTTCTGTTCGGAAATGGACGGGATCGAGTCATTGCAGGACGTGGTGATCATTTTGGCTTCGAATCGGCCGGATCTGATCGACCCGGCTGTGCTGCGGCCAGGGCGTATCGATCGTAAGATTAAAGTGAGCCGCCCCAATCATGACTCGGCGGCAGCGATTCTGAATGTATACCTGACAGATGATTTGCCTCTGGACCGGCAATGGATCGACCAGCACGGCGGAGATCGGAAGAAGGCTTGTGCCGACCTTGTCGAGCATGCGCTCTCCGCGATTTTCTCTCGCATCGATGAGAATCGGCTTCTGTCGATCAGGCTCCGAAGCGGGCAGAATAAGGTCCTCTATCGGAGCGATCTGATCAGCGGTGCGATCCTGGCGTCAATCGTTCAGCGAGCGAAGGAACAAGCCATCGATCGCATGATTGCGGCAGGCGGGGCTGAGCAAGGCGGCATGACCTTGGACGACCTGGTGAACTCCGTTCACGCAGAATTCCGAGAGGGCGAGATGTTGCCGCCCGACGATGCGGCGGAAGAATGGCTCAAGCTCCTCGATCACCATCCGGAACAGGTCGTTGGAGTCTCCTTGTTCCGAAGGGGGCGGCAGTCTGAAGAGAGATTGATCAACCAGATTATTTAAAGATGTGAAAGGTGTAGGTCTCGTGTTTCAGTCTGGGGCGACTTCTGTCGTTTCACCTTTCACGTCTAAAGAACTATGCGACTCTACGGGATCGAAACAGAGTATGGGATTACGCGCGAGGATCTCGAGACGGTCGATCCGGTTGTGGAGTCGATGGAACTGGTGCGGGCTCATCTGACGGCCTCGTTCGAGCGGCGCTGGGACTATGGCGGTGAAGATCCGCATGAGGATGCGCGGGGGTTTCGGGTTTCCGGCCTGCAGCAAGATAAAGAAGAGGACGAATTCGCCAAGGTCGATGCTCATCGGCCGTTTTCGTTTCATGAGATGAAGAGCGATCTCGTTCTCCCGAACGGCGCACGCTTCTACAACGATCATACGCACCCTGAGTATTCCACGCCTGAATGCCGAACGTTACGAGATATCCTGGCCCATGACCGCGCTGGGGAGCGCATTGCCCAGCGGGCGGCGGAACGGCGGAATCATGCGCTCAGTGGATCATATGTACAGCTCTATAAGAACAACACGGACTTTCACGGGCACAGTTACGGCTGTCACGATAACTATCTCGTCTCTCGTTCGATCCCCTTCCCTTCGCTGACTGCTGGGCTGCTGCCGTTTCTTGTCAGCCGGCAGATCGTTGCGGGAGCCGGAAAAGTCGGGGTGGAAGGTCAAGAGAGCGGGTTCGTGCCGGGCCCGTATCAACTGTCTCAACGAGCCGACTTTATGGAGACAGACCTAAGCGTCGACACGATGCACAACCGACCGATTCTGAATACGAGGGATGAGCCGCACGCGGTTCGGGAGAAATATCGACGGCTCCATCTCATCATCGGCGATGCCAACATGTGCGAGTACAGCACGGCGTTGAAAGTCGGAACGACTCAGCTGGTACTGGAATTGATCGCGCGCAACGCTGCACCAGTTCTTGAATTGGAACATCCTGTCACTGCGGTGAAGCAGCTATCTCGCGATCAGAATCTGAAGGTGGCGGTTCGTCAGAAGAACGGCAGCACCATCACGGGCCTCGACATTCAAGAGCAGTACTTCCTTGCGGCCGAGAAGCAGTTGGCCGGTGCCGACGCAGAGACCGACTGGATCCTTCGCGAATGGGCGGCCACGTTGCGATTGCTCACCGGCGATCGAGGGCAACTCGTCGGGCGGCTCGATTGGGTCACCAAGCTCTGGTTGTTAGAAACCTTTATGCAGGAAGAGCGGATCGGCTGGGACGATCCCTGGCTGGCGAGTTTGGATTTGGAGTACCATAATGTGAATCCGAATCGCGGGCTCTTCCTGGGGATTGAGGCAGAGGGGAAGGCCTGGAGGATGACGTCTGAACGGGACGTCGAATCGGCCTTGGTGGCTGGCCCGGTCGATACCAGGGCGGGGATTCGTGGTCTCTGCATCAGACGGTTTCCGGATCAGATCAAGTCGATGCAGTGGGAACGTATTGAGTTCAGCGGTGGGCTGCTTCCGCATATATTGGAGATGGGCGATCTCTTCGACCCACAGGCAGTGCAAGCCTGTGCGCAGATATTCGAGCACGCGGCATCCCCGATGGATGCGCTGAAGGAATGGAACAGAGAAAGGGAGTCCCAATCATGAATTACATCTCAATGCCGGAACGCCGTGAAGGGCCAGGCAATCCTATGCCGAAGGCGCCGAGTCCGTCCGATGAGGTCGGCGGGCCGAAACGGCCGGAGACCGGGTCGCCCGATAAAGATAATTTGCTCAAGCGCATGCGCAAGGTCGATCCGAAACAGGCGGAGCGGTATCGGCAGAGGACGGGACAGTAGAGCGTAAAAGGTAAAAGGGGAAACGTGAGAGGTAAGGACGACGAATATTCATACGCGCTTGTTCGAACACCTTTCACCTTTCACGTCTCACGTCTAACGAGGTAAGAAATGGGGATGCAAGGGGATTTTTTTCAGCTGTTGAAGGAACAGGGCTACACGCTCGGCGCACCGGTGGCGGTGGGGACTGGTCATGCACTGACGAACGCCACGACGATTTTGGCTTTCAAGTATCGCGATGGTGTGCTGGTGGCCGGCGATCGTCGCGCGACCGCCGGGAATATGGTGATGTACGATCGCACGGACAAGGTGTTGGAGATCGATCGGCACAGTGTGATGGCGATTGCCGGCGTTCCTGCGACCGCCTATGAAATGGTGCGGGTCCTGGAGCACTCCTTCAAGTATTATCGAAGAACGCAGTTGCAGGAATTGAGTTTCGACGGTAAGTTACGCGCCGTCTCCAAGCTCTTAAAGGACAATGTGCCTGCAGCGTTGGCTGGGACTGGCGCGGTGGTCCCGGTGTTTGCCGGCTACGATCTGGAGCAGAGTTCGGCCAAGATCTACTTCTACGATATCCTCGGGGCGGAGTTTGAAGGCGTTGAATATGCCGTATCCGGGTCCGGTTCCCCTACGATCCGAGGGATCTTGCACTATTTGAATACGTGGGGCGAACAGCCTCTCAATACGCTACCGGAAGAACAGGCTATGGTGCAGGCGTTGCGCTTGCTCACGAGCGCGGCGGAGTTCGATTCGGCGACCGGTGGTGTCAACCGGGAGGCGAGTTTGTATCCCGTGATCAAGTTGATTAACGGAGCCGGTGTGCAGACGGTGCCGGACGCGACGATGAAACCCCTCTATGAATCTCAGGTGGTGCGCTATGTATGAAGAGCCGTATCGTTGGGTGGAAGCCGTTGGCAATCGACGACAGTATCTCGATGAACAGTTCAAGCAGGGGAGCCCGGTTGTCGCACTGACCTATGATGGAGGCATTCTCCTGACGACGGTGAGCAAGGGAACTCCGAAGCTCTACGAGATCTACGACCGGCTGGCATTGGGTGGGATGGGGCATCCCACGGATTTGGAAAAGCTTCGCTTCAGTCTGCTCGAAATGGCGCATGTCGAAGGTTTCAACCGCTCGCCGTCCGACGTCACGGGATCGAGATTGGTGAAGTACGGCATTGCCCCGGTGATTAAGCAGGCGTTTGAGGAAGTGTATAAGGCGCCGTTCATCGTGCGTATTCTGGTGGCCGAGTTGGGGCAGAAGCCGGAGAAGGACGCGCTGGTGACAATCAACTACGATGGGACCTTTGAGGAAACGACTGGTCGTGCGGTCCTGGCTGCCACCCCGGCTGTTCAGACGAAGATGATGTCCTATCTCAAGGAGCAGACGCCCGCCACGCTGTCATTGGAGCAGTCGTTGGATCTGGCGTTGAGAACCTGGGCGATCGGCTCGTTAGCGCATCAACAGGAAGAGACAGACCAACAGGCTGAGGCCAAGCCACCGGCGAGTGGAGCAGACTCATCGGCTACCGCCATTCCAAGCAGTGACAGCTTGCTCGCACATGTACGGGGCATTGCCGGTGAACGGACGATCGAATGTGCGGTCCTTGAGCGCCAGGCTCCAGGCACTTCCAAGTATCGGACGCTGAAGCCGGCAGATCTCTCACGCCTCCTGCCGAAGACGCTTCAATCAGTCGTGGCGCATTGAGATGTTGAACCGTATTTTCGGACTTGAAACCGAATACGGACTCTTGGTGAATCAAGACCAGCCCGATCACTCCCCTACCTGGTTTGCCCACAAGATTCGAGACCATCTCTTTCATGTCCAACGGCGAGGCGTGCTCGATTTGCACCATCGAGGACACGATGAACCTCCTGGCAACGGAGGATTTCTCACCAACGCCGGGCGTATGTACCTCGATATGGGACATCTGGAGTGGGCTTCGCCGGAGTGTGAATCGCTCAGTGATGTGTTGGCTGCCGACCGCGCCGGCGATCAGTTGCTCCAGGATGCGGTTCAAGATCTCGGTCTGGCCGACCAGGTGTCATTGATCAAGAACAATGTGGATCATGAAACCGATGCGACCTTTGGATCGCACGAGAACTATCTCGTCACGCGGCGCTTCCCCTTTACGCGTCGTGGTCTCGGACCCTTTGTGACATTCCTCGTCACCAGACAGATCTTTACGGGGGCCGGACGTATCGGCGCGGCCGGTCCTCAGGAGGGCTGGATTCAGATGGACCGACTCCTCGTGCCGCGAGGAGCGAGTCATCGCCATGCGCAGCAGCCTGCCCTCCCGTTTCAGCTCTCTCAGCGTGCCGATTACATCGTCAATGATTTCTTCGAATGGGTGCAGCAGAATCGCGCCATCGTGAACACTAGAGATGAACCACTGGCCGACCCGAATCAATACCGGCGCATTCATCTTCTGTTGGGCGACTCAAACATGGCCGAGGTAGCGACAGCACTGAAGTTGGGCACGACGGGGCTGGTCCTTCAACTGATCGAAGAGGGCCATGTGCCGCTCGATCTCGATCTCAATGAACCGGTCGAAACCATGCAGGAACTGTCGCAGGATCAGAGCCGGCAATGGATCGTTCAATTGCAATCGGGCAAGACGATCTCTGCAATCGATATTCAAGAAGCGTTTCTCGCGGCGGCGCAAGAACACTATCGCGGGCAGGATGACGAAACCGATTGGGTGCTCGATCAATGGGAGATGGTGCTGCACGATCTACGCGGGGACTACCAATCGCTGGTGGGCCGGGTCGATTGGGCCTCGAAGCTGTGGCTGCTCGACACCTTTCGTGAGGCGGAACAGATGACGTGGGAAGACCCGGCCTTAAAAAGTCTGGATTTGGAGTATCACAATCTCCACCAAGGCAAGGGACTCTATTACGGCCTCATGGATGAAGGGCGGGTTCCACGCCTCATTACGGACAAGGCGATTACCTTGGCGATGGGCCATCCACCACGCAACACCAGAGCGTTTGGGCGAGGCGAACTTGTTCGCCATTTGCTGGCTTGCGGACTTCCGGATGAGCCAGGCGATCTCAAGCCGGAAGAACGGTTTTCCCCCTCATACGTGATCAACTGGTCGATCTTCCAACTGCGCGGACAGGCGCCCTTTCCCATGCCGGATCCGTTCAAGACCTATGTGCAGGAAGTGCGGGCCCATCTTCAAACAGCTTGATGGGAGCGGTCTGCGCATATCTCCCAAGTTCACCGGCTGCGTCGAACCCGACACGGCTGATTCTTCTCACATTCGTCCCTGCAAGAAATCCATAATCCGATTCTCCGCCCAGAAATGATCTTCTCCGTTGCCTGCCCATTGTAAGAATCCGCAATGCCCTCCGTAGCGAGGCGCAATGACTCGAATCCTAGAGTTGCGCTGAATCGGCGGCACCGTAAACATGGAATAGGGAATGAAGGGATCGTCTTGTGCCGTAATAATGAGCGTGGGGACGGCAATGGATTCGATCACATGGCATGCGCCTACACGATTGTAGTAGTCTGATCCACTGGCGTATCCCCCATCCGGGGCCGTAAATCGGTGGTCGAATTGGCTCATTGTGACGGTGTTGTCGAGATTCTTAAGATCCCACTTGCCCGGGAAGAGCGCAGCCTTTCGCTGTAGTCGCTCTTTCAATTTCACAAGAAAATGTCTGTGGTAAATCCAGTTGCGCGGCTGCTCCAGTGCCTCGACGCATATAGGAGGGTCGATATTTGGACAGACCGCGATCGAGCCGGCCAGCGCTGCTTCTGACGAGCCTGCTTCTCCGGCTGCTTTCAGGATGAGATTTCCTCCCATCGAATAACCGACAAACCAGATACGATTGAGTCCATCCACATGCGCCAATTCCTGGATGATGGCTCGGTAGTCCTGACTCAAGCCGGTGTTATAGAGCGTCGGGGTCAGGTGTTCGGTCCCGCCACAGGTCCGCTGATTAATTCGGATGACATTGAGTCCCGCACGGTAGGCTTTCGCGGCGATGCCGTGCATATAGTGAGATTCGCTGGAGCCTTCAAGACCGTGCACGAGTACCACGGTTTGGCATGCTGTGCGAGCTGGCTGCCAGTGGCAGAAGCCGAGTAACTGGGTATGCGGTTCGGTGGTAAAGAGGCGTGATTCGGTCGGCACTCCGGCAAGGAGCCCTCGGCGAGGCCAATAGCCTGGGAACACTGTCATGAAATGTGGATTGCGGAGCCAGGCTGCCGGTGTAAATTCTCGCCCATTCGATGACATGCGACCATCATACAGAAAAATTCTACGACTCTGCAGCAGGTATTGCAGGGCTGCGACATACTGGAATAGGAGAATTCACGCTGAAGACGACAATGGCCTTCGAGAGTGGCAACGTAACAACACAGGCCGCTGTCAGCTGCATCCGCTGGTTAGGCACCATTATCGATAAGCAGCTCGTGGAAAACGGACCGATGTTGATTCGCGTAACGCATCGCTGCTTGGGATAAGCGCCGCACTGCTGGCCCTGCGTTGCCAATGATGATGAAAGCAAGACTTGAGTCGTAGGTTGCCGACGCGTGGCCTGCGTACTGAAGATGCAGCGAGAGGTCGCCAAGGACATTTTTCCACTTGAGGTGTGGGCGATGTTGGTAAACCACGACCGCTGACGATTGAGGGAGCTTTTCAAGCAACGATTTCACTTCGCTGTGGCGTACCCACTTTGCGCCTTTGCACGTCTTGGTCTCGAAGCCGTTGTCAGGATCCAGGAACACAATACTCTTCGATGGGTGATCGATTCCCCGCCAATAGTCTGGTCGGCGGCGCCCAGGTTCGACGTAACGGTCTGGCGCATGGATTGAGGCCGAGAACTGCTTGGTTGGCTCTAGTGAGCCCAAGTCCATGATCGCTCCAAGACCGCGTGAAGTGTCCTTCAAGCTGGCAACAAACTGCTGTACTTCTGGGCGTGCCAGAAAGCGGTCGTGTGGAATTTGGCCATCGCGCAGATTTGGATCGTTAGGAGTCAGGAGTGGGACGAAGAGTAAGGAGGTGGCTTCGCTGTCCGCGGTGGAGCACAGCCAGTGCAACAAGTCCCACTTGAATGCGTCGCGATAGTCGCCTAGGTACTGGACTTTCATTCAATAGTTTGATTGTGCGCATCTAACTTTGGATTAGGCTGACCGGCATAACATGCCGAGACAAACTGCGACTTGCAGTGGATTGTCTCGTGCGTTCGAGCGCTTGTCAACGTGGGCAGCGCGTAGGCTAGCCGATCTGGAGATAGTTGGACTGGAGGAAGCAACTCCATGGCTCGTATGGTAAGAGAAAGCAAAAGGGGCACTCCACAGAGTGAAGTGCCCCTTTTCGTCTGGATTGGCTCCCCGATCAGAACACATCTGAGCACTGGCGTTTGGCTGTCCGAATCAATCAGCCGGGTTGATACCATACTAATTAAGCCTGTGCGCTCATTGGTGATGGAGATATATTGGGAACCGTGCACTAAACCGTGACCGAACCGTAACCAAAACCGTGACCAGAAAGTCGAAGTAAAAGAGGGATCAGTGTAGATCCCTATACCTGGTGATGGTGCTGAAGGCGGAATTTATTTTGAGGCCATTTCAGCCTCTTCAATACTGATACGAGTTTCACAGACTTTGTGTTAGAAAGTCACGATTTGTGCCTAGGGAAGGAGCCAGATTAAGTGGATGGAATGAGCTGTATTCATCGGTTCTTAATCGGACCGACAAGGTCAGATGAACTCGGGTCTCGAACGGCCGCTCCAGGCCAACAGCCGTCATTCATGACGGACGGCTTACAGGCCGGATTGAGGGTTGATTTTGTTTGGCATATACTCAAGCGATTGCTGCTCGTGCAGTAGCGCGGGTCCATGAGCAATGCGGTACCGCACTCGGATCCAAATGCAGTTGTCATACATGCCCTGTAGCTCCGCCTGGGCCGGGATGTCTCGGCCAAGGAGCAAGGCACGTTGGGTTTGGACAAACGTGGTGAAATCGACGCCTGGCGCCTTGAACAACACGGACTTTGGGAGAATGATCATGATGTATATCACGCACGTCGTCTGCTCTCTTGTTCTAGCGGTAGCAAGCGCGAACGTGAGCCACGCCGCGTGGACCAATTCTCATGGCGACAGCGACAATCGTGGCTTTGCCAACGTCGCCACTCGCCCCGCGACGTTTCCCATACGTGCCGTTGACGTCGGGCAAGTGGCCCCAGGCGCGAACCCAGTGACGGCGCCAGACGGCACCGTCTATATCGGCAACATGGCCGGTGAGTTGATTGCGCTCCATGCCGACGGCTCGCCGTACTGGACGCGGCAACTCGATCCCAAGCACGGTGGAATATTCACCTCGCCAACCGTTGGTGCCGATGGTTCCGTGTACGTCGTCTCGACC